>JALZUX010000604.1 GCA_023301405.1 Granulosicoccaceae bacterium
CAAAGCGACCCGATCGCTGAGCCGCCGTTCAATCAAGACACACCCACCGCAAACAATTAATCATTATCATCCATAGCCGGGAGAACCTCGCTTGGCGATAACTTCCTGAGAGGGTATCTATTTCAGTTCGGATTTCTGAATCGTACCTCATCGCGCTATGAATATAGGATGTTGTGACTTTTCAGCTTGCGCTTGTCGCGCCTGGTTAATCAATAATGGGGGGGGAGCAGTTCGCGCGCAACATACTCGGGTATTTGAGCACGACCAACACCGCCCACCGACGCGACAGGCGGGCGCTGAATAGTACCTGAGAAATTGCTCTTAATAGAGGCGGTCCACGCACTAAGCTTATCAGTGGTTGTGCGCAGCATTTAATGACTATTATCCGGCGCGTCCGGTAGCGGTGGCGATGATGGTTGATTCAAAGAATGTGGTCTGACCTTGCTGCTCTACGATATTGTCGTGGCGATCAACTGCTACCTGTAGTTGCTTGCCGCCCGCCTGTTCGGCTTTGGACAGCACCAATTCTGTTGCCAACGCCGTTGCCCATTCGGCGGCGGGCTCTAGCTCATCAAATTCTTTTTGCTCAGTTGGCGCATGCACAAGCACACGTTTAGCAGACACCGGAGAAATAGTCAGCTGCACGCTTTGCTTCACCACACCAGTGATTGCTCCAACAGCATTGGCGACTTCAGCGTGCTCTGGCACGATCACTTTAGATTGCATGATATTTTCAATTGGCGGATAAAAGCTTCGCGCCGGCGCTCCGATGCCCACCACTGGTATCGCAAGTTCAGCCTGCATTTTTATCAGACCATTAGCCAGCGGATCTGCGGCACTCGTAAACATTTGCTCAAGCAGTACTTGCTGCTTTTGATGCATGGGCGCTCCGAATACTCCGTTATTGTCATTAATTGCCGCCGTTAACAAGCACAAGGCTGATTCCCGGGTCACTTGAGATAACATGCTTTCACAATAGGCTTGCGGGGTGTCCCATGAGCGCCCCAGATTGTGCTTGCTATAACGACTAAGAAGCGATGCGCCCAGCAACGATGCGGTAGAATCCCACTGATCGTACCAACCGCACACGTGCGCTGCGTCTGTCGGGGTAAAACCGGCAATAGTTAAAATGCCTATCTCTATTAAGCGCTTTAGGGCCAACGCAAAATGGCGCTCCGCAAAGACTGATTGCATCGATTGCGGATGCTTTTTTACTTCCTCAACTAGCGCTTGCTGCTGCGCAGTCAGTTTAGTTTTTGGATCAGGCTCACGACGCAATACAATAAAGCGCGCCATATTGGTCTTAACCAATGGCGCGTCTACGAACTCTTGCAGCTCTTTGATCACATCAGGGTAGTCAGCGGCTAGCATACACAACGGCATGACCTTGTGAGGACCAAGGCTAAATTGTCGCCGGTCCCTGTCATATTGGATCTCGCTATCACCACCCAGACCGTGAGTATCAATTTGCACGGCCTTAACCATAGTGCGCCATCCATTGACTGACGCGCCTTGCTCGCTCAGTTGCGGCTGACCGTTTTTGATCATCGCGACATCTGTAGTCGTACCGCCAATATCAGCCACCAGCATTTCATTGAACCGGGTTAGAAACTGCGCTCCGACCACACTGGCTGCAGGACCGGATAAAATAGTTTCAACCGGAGAGTTTCTAGCAAACGCGGCACTTATTAGAGTGCCGTCGCCACGCACTACCATCAATGGCGCATCAATCTGATTATCAGCCAGCGTCTTAAGCGTTGCTTCAATGAGGTCATTAATTAGCGGGATCAAGCGCGCGTTAATCAACGCAGTGAGTGCGCGTCGCGGCGCATCAAGTGCCGCGCTCAGTTCATGACCACAGCTAACAGGCAGCCCTGCCTTATCCCGAATGAAGTCCCTAACAGCAAGCTCATGTGCGGGGTTTCTTACCGCAAACATCGCAGAGACAGCAATGGCCGATACCGTGTTATCTAACGCATCAAGGTGGCGGGCCACCGATTGAAGGTCAAGCACGCTCTTTTCATGACCACCAGCATCATGACCGCCTTCTATAAAATAGACTGGCAAATCGCGAGTTGCATCACTTAGGTTAGCCAATGTCAGTTGCGACTCTTGATACCCCACCAGAAACAAAGCTGCACGAGCACCATGCCCCTCGACGATTGAGTTAGTGGCAAGAGTAGTCGAAAGGCTGACTAGCGAGATATCCTGAGGTCTTTTGTCGCCCAGAGTTCTGGTAATGGATTCACTGATACCGCGCACAAGGTTATGTCGTGTGGTTAGCGACTTAGACTTAGCCACAACCTCTGAAGAATCAGCGTCTATCAGAACGGCGTCAGTGTAGGTTCCTCCAGTATCAATTCCCAGACGCAGACTCATCTTTTAACCTCGGCTCTATATATAGTCACCGAGAATATAGACGTATCAGTCCGATCTCGATACGCTGCAAACGACCGGCGCAATCCACCACAAGACAAAGTGCGATTTGTGGCAACTTCGCATTTTCGTGTTTTGAAGTAAATGAATTGACGAGCAGTTTACCGGGCATTTCCTCAATAAATTCATAACCCAAGAAGACACTTCTAGACTCTAACTCACGTAAAGGAAAGGCTATTTCCTCAATGACTAGCCACCTGGGTCGATATCCATGCTGTTATGAAAATACAAAACGGCTTCACCTTAATCGAACTTATTGTCACTGTTGCAATTCTTGGCATCATGGCGTCCATCGCCGTGCCTAGCTACAGTACCTTTATTATTCAAAACCGGCAAAGCGCTGCCTACAACAATCTGGTGGGGATGATCAGTATGGCCAGAATCGAAGCGATAAAACGCTCACAGGTGGTAACACTGTGCATTAGTAGCAACCAGACCACTTGTGACGCAACCAGCGCCACTGACTGGAACAACGGTTGGATCGTGTTCACAGATATGAATGGTGATGGTCTTGTTACCAGCGCCGCTGCTGCAGGTGACACTGGCGATACAGTGCTTAGAGTTGAACGCGCTTCCGCACCGGCGCTCACGATAACCTCAGAGAATTTTGGAGCGAGGTTAACCATAGCTCCTCGCGGCCGGCTTCGAACACAAGGAACCTTCGTCATTTGTGATAACACAGGAAATGCTGAAAACGCCAAGGCATTGAATCTGTGGGTCACCGGTCTGGGACGATTGGCAACAGATGGCAGTGATTCAGACGACATCGTCGAAGAAATTGACAGCTCTAACGTCACCTGCCCTTCTGCTTAATAACAACATTAGTCAAGAGAGTTAACCTTGAACATACCTAAGCGATCGTCCGGCTTTGCCATGATTGAAGTACTACTGGCCGTTGTAGTTCTGGCCATTGGCCTGCTGGCCGGATCAAAAATGCAAATACTCGGCATGAACTATACACAGGGCGCTCAGATTCGCTCAAACGCGACACTAGCTGCCGTTGATATTATTGACCGCATGCGCTTAAACCTTGATGGCGTAGCCGCTGGCGCTTACGACAACCAAAGCACCACTAGCTTGCCCGCAGACCCCAACTGCATAGCAACCGGTTGTTCACCTACAGAGCTTGCTGCACACGACATTCGTGTCTGGGCCGCCTATTTCGGTCAGGGGTCAGGTGTAAACACAAGTACTCCGCTAACTGGTGCCACAGGAACAATCACCTTCGACACAACAACTAACCTACACGCAGTTACCGTGAGTTGGGCAGACTTTATCGACGGTGTAGAAGACAAAGACGACGACCTAAGAAGCGTTACTATTGGAGTTAACCTGAACCAATGAATAAACCCACTTTTAACACAGCTGGCTTACCTGCCAACCAACAAGGTTACTCGGTCCTGGAACTGATGGTTGCATCAGTCATTGGTCTTGTCGTTTTATCCGGTGCAGTTACCGTTTTTACCGGCAATAAATCATCGCAAGAGCTATCGAGCGGCATGGCTCGCATTCAAGAAAGCGGACGGGTTGCTCTGGATATTCTTAGCAACGATATAAGACTGGCAGGCTTTCAAGGCTGCACCGATGGCTCTATTGCACCCAATGTTCTCGCCAACAACGGCCCCACTATTACGCTTCCGCGGGGCGCTTTGTGGGGAGGTGAATACAACGGCTCTAGCTGGACGCCAGCTCAACACGCTGATCTAGCCGCAGCAACTGTGGTGCCTAAGGATGATACCGACGTGATTTATGTCCAGCACGGTAGTGGCAGAACCACTATTCTAGCCGATTCAATGATTGGCACGACTGGCCCGATTTCACTGGCACTGAACCCTGATCAGCTGGAGAGCGGCGATTTGATGATCATTTCCGATTGTTCACATGCCGATATATTCCGTGCAACATCGGTTGCTGGCGCCGCAGGAAACAATGTCACAGTAAACTTCGCAGCCGGAGGTGCCAACAGCAGCGCGACACTAAGCAACGCCTACAAGATCAGCGGAGCTGGAGCTGACCGGGTGTCAGATCCAATGCGTGTCATGCGCTTTGAATCAAATGCCTACTTCGTTGCAGACAGCAATCGCGACACCCCCGGCGGCCAAGATATTTTCTCATTGTTTCTACTCGACACCACAACACTCGATACGCCTGCCGTCCCGGTTGAGTTGGTCGAAGGCGTAGAGCACATGCAAATTCTCTACGGTCAACGACTTCCAAGCGGTGATATCCAGTATCTAACCGCAAACAATGCTGCCTTGAATATAGACGATGTCGTTAGTGTTCAGATTGGCCTGCTAGTCGCCACCACCGATTCAGTGACTAACAATGACGACGACAGAACCTACTTAGTTGCCAACGAAAGAATCGGGCCACCAGCAAGTTCGGAAACTCTAAAGCATGGCGGAGGGCGGCTGATGCGCGCCACCTTTAACACCACTATTCAGCTGCGCAATAGAAACCTTTAATTGCTCTTTAGTAGGGACACCAAATCAGATGAAAAATTCACTACAAAAACAGCAAGGTGTTACCTTGCTGGTGGCTATGGTAATACTGGTTCTTGTATCTTTGATTGGAGTAATAGCATTAAAAAATGCCTCCGTCGAAGAGCAAATGGCAGCCAACCTGTACATAAAAGCTCTGACGTTCCAGGCCTCGGAAAGCGCAGTAGAATCAACCATAGATGATGAGATTTTACGAAAGCAAACGCTGACTTCTTTAACACCACAAACCCAGGATGTACCCGTACAAGTCCCAGACACCACTGCGTTCGTCAGTTATAAATATAATGACCTGGGCCCACCACCCGATGGTTTTTCATTTGATGCGTTTTCAGGTGCACGAATAATGATCACATCAACCGGACAGAGTACCGACACTAATGCTCGAACCCGAACGGTACACGGCGTTCTTGTCACGGTCCCCGGACAGTAATAAAGTTCAGCGGCACCAACTTAGCGCTTGCCCCTGTGATTACCGCACTCTTCACACTTACAGGCATAGGCGCTGCTTTGCGGCTTTTCACTAGGGCATCCAAACGAGAAC
>JALZUX010000605.1 GCA_023301405.1 Granulosicoccaceae bacterium
GAGATCTCTCGTCGCCTTGCAAAACTTGCCAACGCCCCTTTTATAAAGATTGAAGCAACTAAATTCACCGAGGTCGGCTATGTCGGCCGTGATGTTGAGTCAATTGTTCGTGACCTGGTTGATGCGGCGATCAAGCAAACCCGGGAAAGCGAAATGGAAAAGGTAAAGCATCGCGCCGAAGACGCTGCTGAAGAAAAAATTCTTGATATCTTCCTTCGACCGGCACAAAGCGGCTCTGCGAGCTCCACTGAGGATGCCTCATCTACCCGGCAAAAGTTTCGCAAAATGCTGCGCGAAGGGAAACTCAGTGATAAAGAGATTGAAATCGAAGTCAGTGCTGGTGGCGTTGGCGTAGAGATCATGGCACCACCCGGCATGGAAGACATGACGCAGCAGTTGCAGGGCATGTTTCAGAACCTTGGCAATGATAAGAAAAAAACCCGCAAAGTGAAGGTTAGTGAAGCGATGCAATTGCTGACTGATGAAGAGGCCGCAAGTTTAGTTAACGAAGACGAGCTCAAGCAGCTGGCTGTTGAAAATGTAGAACAAAACGGCATTGTATTTCTTGACGAAATAGACAAAGTTACCCGTCGCAGTGACGCGGGCGGCGGGGGCAACGCTGATGTATCCCGGGAGGGTGTTCAACGTGATCTGTTACCTCTGGTAGAAGGATGCACGATCACCACGAAATACGGCATGGTCAAGACTGATCACATTCTGTTTATTGCCTCGGGTGCTTTTCACATGACAAAGCCATCTGATTTGATCCCGGAGCTACAGGGCCGGTTGCCGATTCGGGTTGAGCTCAAGGCGTTGTCCGTTGAAGATTTCGAACGAATTTTAACCGAACCCGATGCGTCATTGACACAGCAATATCAGGCATTGCTCGGCACAGAAGAGGTCACGCTTGATTTCACTGATGACGGTATAAAACGTCTTGCAGAAATCGCGTGGCAGGTGAACGAAAGCACCGAAAACATTGGCGCGCGACGTCTGCACACGGTACTTGAGCGCTTGCTGGATGAAATCTCCTATGAGGCTGCTGACTCTGCTGGCACAGTGCTTTCAGTTGATGCCGCTTACGTCGATAAATATCTGTCCGAACTGGCGCAGGATGAAGACCTGAGCCGTTACATCCTGTAGGCTAACTGCAATCCAACGGATTAGCAGACAGACCATGACAAGACCTACAGAAATTAAATTGCACCAGCGAAGCAGGGTGCTTGAATTGCATTTTGACGATGGTTTTGAGTGTAATCTCACCTGTGAATATTTGCGGGTGCATTCACCATCGGCCGAGGTGCAAGGGCATGGGCCCGGGCAAGAGGTTTTGCAGCTGGACAAACAAGATGTGGGCATTGATAAAATTATTCCGTCGGGCAATTACGCGATAAAAATTGAATTTGACGATGGCCATGGCTCAGGCATTTTCACCTGGACTTACCTGCACGGCCTGGGTCTCAACTATGAACACAACTGGCAAGTGTATCTCGACAAACTTGCCGCCAGCGGACATAAGCGGGTAGATAAGAAAAACGACCCGGCGCAATAGCGGCTGAAACTGACTGGCTTTTACGGCGTCGATGTTTCTAACCATCGTATTTAACTAGTAATCGTAATTCCGATTCTTTAATGACTAAAGCAGATTAACGTGACTGATAAAACTCACTTTGGCTACCAGACAGTAGAAACTGCGCAGAAAAGAGAACTGGTTGGTGCCGTCTTTGACTCTGTCGCTGAACGCTATGATGTCATGAATGACTTGATGTCAATGGGTGTGCATCGGTTATGGAAGCGATACGCGATTAATCAGACTGGTGTACGGCATGGCCAAACGGTTCTTGATCTAGCCGGCGGTACAGGTGACCTGGCCGCCAAGCTAAGCGAGCGGGTCGGTAAAGACGGTACAGTTGTGCTTGCTGATATCAATGAATCGATGCTGTCAGTCGGCCGCGATCGGTTGATAGATGAAGGACTAGTGCAAAATATTCGCTACACACTGGCTGATGCTGAAGCCCTGCCTTTCGGTGAAAGTAGCTTTGATTGTGTCACTATGGCATTTGGTCTGCGTAACGTCACTGATAAGCAGCAGGCTCTGGAATCTATTTATCATTCATTAAGACCCGGTGGACGCCTACTGGTGCTGGAGTTCTCTAAGCCAGTATTGCCACTACTTAGCAAAGCCTATGATGCTTATTCTTTTTCAGCACTTCCGGCATTGGGTAAGCTGATCACCAATGATGCTGAAAGCTATCGCTATCTTGCGGAGTCTATTCGGCAGCATCCTGACCAGGAAACTCTTATGGCAATGATGCAGCAAGCAGGCTTTGAACGCTGTGACTACCACAATATGACAGGTGGCATCGTCGCACTGCACAAAGGCTTTAAATTTTAGATCTAAGTGTTCAGCTGGAATCAACGGATTTTCAAGTGAAATTACCCACTCCCTTAGCGGTTGCTTTGCAAGCCGGCTTTAATAATTATCTGGCACTCGACCCGGACGCAAAGCCAGGCTTTAACAAATTGATTGGCAAACTTATCTTGCTGCAGTTAAGCGGTCTCGAACTTGGAACCTGGTTTCTGGTGCATTCTGATCGTGTAGAGATACTGGAACAGTTCGACGGTGAGCCAGATGCAACCATCATTGGCGGACCCCTTTCCCTGTTGGCATTGGCCAGCGGGCGAAGCAGTATTTTTGATGGCGATGTAACTATTAGTGGAGATGTAGAAACGGCGCAGCAGTTTAGCCGTGCTCTAGAACAAATTGATGTAGATTGGGAAGAGCATCTTTCCCGCCTGACCGGTGACACTATTGCTCATCAAGCTGGTCGGACTTTTCGTGGCCTGAGTGGTTGGGCTACTCGTACTCGGTCGGCGATGCGTGAAAATTCTGCGGATTATCTACGGGATGAAACTAACCATTTGCCACATGATTGGGAATTATCAGAGTTCAGTGAGCAGGTTGATGATCTTCGTGACCGGGTAGAACAATTGGCGATTAACATTGAAAGAAGAAAGGTGAATAACCAACACTCTGATCAAAAAAATCCGGGGGCGGTAATTGACCCTGATCGTCTTGGAAAAAAATAGTGCACATTCGCTTTTTTGACCGATTGTCGCGTGCTTTTTTTATACAGCGGGTATTTTTTAAATACGCCATTGATGAGTTAGTCTTTGATCTAACGGCATCTGAAATATTTAAAGCATTGTGCCGTTTGTCACCCGATAGATGGCGTAATGAAAAAACCAGGCAACTGCCACGGGCAGTGCGGTTACGTTATGCGCTGGAAGAACTAGGGCCGGTTTTCGTTAAGTTTGGTCAAATGCTGTCGACACGGCGTGATCTTCTTGCTGATGATTTCGCACAAGAGTTGGCTCTATTGCAAGACAGAGTGCCGCCCTTTTCTTCAAAAGAGGCGATTGCCATAATCGAAGAATCATTAGAAGATTCAGTTGAAAATCTATTTGCACAGTTTGACCCGAAGCCTTTAGCGGCAGCCTCTATTGCACAGGTGCATACCGCTACGCTTCACAGTGGTGAAGAAGTGGTAGTCAAAGTGCTACGACCTAAAATAGAAGAAACAATAGCACGCGATATATCATTGATGCATGTGCTCGCTTCGATGGTGACTTGGTTTTGGTCGGATGGTAAACGTTTGCGGCCGCGTGAGGTCGTTAGTGAATATGAAAAAACGATAATTGATGAGCTTGATATGCAGCGTGAAGCTGCCAATGCCGCACAGATGCGAACTAACTGTGCTGATTCAAATGAACTGTACATACCTGAGGTCTATTGGGACTACACGCGTGATCGGGTTTTGGTACTTGAGCGCATCAGCGGTATTCCGGTTTCTGACATCGATGAACTTAATCGCATTGGTATTGATATAGAAAAACTCGCAGAGCGTTGTGTAAATATTTTCTTTACACAGGTTTTTCGCGATAATTTTTTTCACGCAGATATGCATCCGGGTAATATTTTTGTCTCTCGTGAGTTGCCTCATGACCCACATTGCATTGCGGTTGATTTTGGTATCGTTGGTACTCTTACAGAGCAGGACCGACACTATCTATCGCAAAATCTATTGGCATTTTTTGAAAGAGACTACCATAAGGTGGCGCGCTTACATGTGGATAGCGGTTGGGTGCCTGCAGACACACGCGTAGAAGAATTTGAATCCTCTATACGTACTGTGTGTGAGCCTATCTTTGAGAAACCATTAGAAGAAATTTCCTTTGGGCAGGTATTGCTGAGGTTATTTCAAACGGCTAGGCGCTTCAATATGGAAGTGCAACCACAATTGGTATTGTTGCAGAAAACGCTGCTAAATATAGAGGGGTTGGGTCGGCAGCTTTATCCGCAGTTGGATTTATGGGCTACTGCAAAACCTATTCTTAAAAACTGGATGTTGGAGCAAGCTGGTCCTAAAGCGATACTGCGTGATTTTCAAAAAAACTTGCCGGAGTGGGGCCGGATGTTGCCTCATATGCCGGGGTTGGTTCATCAGTTTTTAGAGAATGGGGCGTTGTCACAACAGCCATCGTTACCTGGGCGACGGTTGGCGGAACAGGATGATCAGCGGGCGACCCGCTCGATAATACTCAGTATCTGTGCGGCAACATTATTCCTGTCAGGAGTGCTGATAGCTCTGATGCATAACGACGGTCTAGAGCTGTTTGGGTTGCCGGTGATAGCGTTGTTTTTTATCGGTGTGGCTGCCTGGTGTATTCGCAAGTCCCTTCGCGAATAAAACTAGGTCTGGCAGCAGGCTTAGTGCTTGTTGTCTTGCTCTTGCTTCTTTTTTTGCGTTATCTGTTCCAGTACAGTAGACAAATCTGATTGCCGGTTAAAGTGTATGTGCAGAGGTTCTTCGCGATACTCGAGTTCTTGGTCAAGTTCCAGTCGAAAACGATATAGCTGACAGTTCAGTTGATACAGTCCAGCTTCAAATCTGGCTGTCTCCCGCATAACGGCCAAATGGCCAGCGGTTGGTTTTACCGGGTTTGTGGTTGGCTGATCTACCGCCTCTGTTAACTCGGAAGCGATGATCTTTGAATCAGCCAGTGTGGCGTCATCAATTTTCTTTGTTAACACCGGGACAGTAGATGTATTAATAACCGTATCTTTGTGTGCATCGTTAGCCGCGTTTAGTGAACGAAGATCAGTAACCATCAAAGCTTTGAATTTGTTCATCAACGTAGAAAGGCCACTGATGCGCTGATCAAAGTCAATTCGAATTTCTTGCTGAAGATTACCTAGATCCCGGGTCAGGCGCCGTGATTTTTCAACGCTGGCGTTATTCCTGAAATCTGGCGGAGTGCCATCGATTGATGGTTTTGACATCTGAGAACCCGGTAAAATAGTTGACCACGCTGAATACGTTGCCTTGCTTAGGCTATCGGCCATAACATATGACGATTGAATGAGAAAACCTATCAATGAAGTGCGTCACTAAACGGTAACAGAGACCTAAACTTAACGGTTTCTGAAGCTCTGAAAATTCTTCACTGGATACAATTGTTTGTAACGTAAACTTAAAAAATCTCTAACCATTAAATTCTGCCACCGTGATAATTTGCGCCAGGCATTGGCAATGTATATTGGTGTCAAATGCCGGCGTAGTGAGAACCAGTTTTTGTTTAGGCTGTGGTAAAATGGGGCTTTTGTGTCGTGGTGCACTTATGAAAATTGAAGACAGATTCCCTCAGGGCGTAAATATCTGCGACCATGTGAAGCAATCCTCAGTGGCGGGTCTGTATCCAGCGTCTGCGAAAAAAGTTTTATCAATAAAAGAGGCCGATGAAGCGCTGTCTGAAATCAGTAGCTGGGCAGGCTATCAGCAAACCTCGATGTATAGTTTAGATAAACTGGCGGCACACTTGGATTGTGGTCAAATTATGTATAAGGACGAATCACAGCGATTCGGTCTTGGTAGTTTTAAGGCACTTGGTGGTGCGTACGCCGTATTACGTCTGGTGGCCAGCCAATATCATGCGATTCATAATAGACAAATAAGCCTTGCTGACGTTCGTGACGGAGCCTACAAAGAGTTCACTGCCAAAATGGTGATAACTACGGCGACTGATGGTAACCATGGGCGCTCTGTTGCGTGGGGCGCTCAGAACGCCGGTTGCGTCTGTCGCATCTATATACACCGTGAGGTTAGTGAGGGCCGGCAGCAGGCCATGGAGGCTTACGGCGCTGAGGTAATTCGAATCGATGGTGACTACGATGATTCAGTGCGCTTGTGCGCCGCAGAATCAGCCGACAATGGCTGGTTTGTGGTGTCAGACACCTCTTACGAGAATTACATGAGTGTGCCTCGTGATGTAATGGCGGGCTATACCGTGATCGCCAGTGAAGCTTTACAGCAAATTGAGCAACCGCTTACCCACGTTTTTATCCAAGCCGGGGTCGGTGGTCTGGCCGCAGCGATTTGCGCTGGACTGTGGATGGAAACAGGCGCAGACCGACCACAGATGGTTGTGGTAGAAACTGAGCACGCTGCCTGTTGGTTGCAGAGCATTAAAGCCGGTCACCCTGTGGTGGTTGAGGTTTCTCATGAAACCGTAATGGCTGGGCTATCCTGCGGTGAAGTTTCTCAACTGGCTTGGGATGTTTTATCACAGTGCATTGACCACGTGATAACGCTAGGTGATGATCAGGTTGCGGCTGCGATGCGGCTTTTTGCTGATGCTGAAATGTGCGATGTGAAAATCGAAGCAGGTGAGTGTGCAGTCCCTGGAGCATTGGCGTTAATGGGGGCTTGTCAGGACCCTGAGTTGAAAGCGCAGCTAGGCATTACGGCAAACAGCCACATTCTGTTACTTGGCTGTGAGGGAGCAACTGATCCGCAGGTCTACCAGCAACTACTAGCTAGTACTGACTATAAAGAGAAAGCATAATGAATCCTGTGCCATCAGTAACGCGTGGTTTTGATATCGCAGAATTCGAACAGCGCACCGCCGTAGTGCAAAAGTGCATGCAGGCGGAAAACCTCGATGTACTGCTCTTTACTACAGAGCCTGAAGTTCGTTATTACTCGGGTTTTCATACGCAGTTCTGGCAGAGTCCAACACGACCGTGGTTTTTGCTTGTGCCGCTTGCCGGTAAGCCGGTAGCGGTTATTCCCGGTATTGGAGAAGCCTGTATGAGACGTACCTGGGTTGACGATATTCGTTGCTGGTCGTCTCCGCATCCCGATGATGACGGTGTGCAGTTACTGGTATCAACAGTAATAGAGCTAGCCGGAAAAAGTGGTCGTATCGGGATGATGAAGGGCCGGGAATCGTCTTTGCGAATGCCGTTAAATGACTATGACGAAATGTGCTCCGGGCTGCGTCATTGTGAATTTGTCGACGCCACTCGCTTGGTGCAATCGAAAAGACAAATCAAGTCAGCAGCCGAAATAGCAAAGATTGCGGCGGCTTGTGCAGCTTCTGGGTTCGCGTTTGACGATGTCCCCGCAATCATTAGTGTGGGTGATACCGAGCGGCAGATCTTTCAGCAGTTCAAGCATCAATGTTTGAAGTACGGTGCTGATGATGTCAGCTACCTTGTTGGTGCGGCCGGGCACGAAGGCTATGATGATATAATCTCACCGCCGTCTGATCGCCAGACGGCGTCCGGTGACATACTTATTCTAGATACCGGTTGTGTGGTGGACGGTTATTTCTGCGACTATGACCGTAATTACGCCCTTGGTCACGTTGACGCGGCCACCGCTGAGGCGTACCGCGTTACTCATGCGGCGATCGATGCGGCGCTTGAGTTTATTCGACCGGGCGTGACGTGTGCTGATATTTACGGTTGCATGCAATCTGTGTTGTGCCCGTCAGGTGATGGCGCCATGAACAACGTCGGTAGACTCGGTCACGGCTTGGGAATGCAACTAACTGAATCACCGTCTATCACAGCGTTTGATCAAACGAAGATGATATCCGGTATGGTAATGACGCTGGAACCCGGATTGCCTTACGGAGACGGCAAGATCATGGTGCACGAAGAAAATATCGTCATACAGGAAGATGGTGCAAAGCTCCTCAGCAAACGGGCCAGTTCAGAAATTCTGATTGTCTAAAGGGTACGTAATCTATTAGACTGTAGAGCCGCGGAAGGGCGACCCAATCCGGTGATGGGTCCGGATTTCAAATCCGGTGAGACGCGTCAGACGTGTCTGGTGGGTTCGACTCCCACGCTCTTCCGCCAATACTCGCCCGATCCTTGCTTACGGTACTCTATAAAAGTCCCTAACTAACCTGCACCTACGGTAATTGTTTCAACCATCACTTCAACAACTTGTGGAGTGGTATGAATAATTGCCATCGTAGTATCAATGCCTGTTAAGTTGTCGCGCAATTAGTCGTCAACATTAGGAATATCCGCTAATCACATAGAGTTGTCGATTATGGCTCGGTCGTCCGATTCCTTTTTTCTAGTAGCGCTGTTTAAGGATAAAACCTTTCAAGCGCGTGAAATCCGTCGCGTAATGGCGCTTGCTACCCTGTATCTGGTGCTTACCACCATTATGTTGGGGTTGTTCTACAACCAGATGCTTGGGCAACTGGTGGCGGGCAATTCACCAATGTTGTTTGTCTCTGAAGACATGGGCATGCTCAATGAGCAGATCCCCAGTTTGTCCAGCGTGCTTGGGCGCTGGATTGTAATGATGATGGTGATGAACGTTGTCGTCACGGCAATGATCAGTGTCTACATTGTTCGCAAGCTTGGTCAGCCCTTGTTAGCGGTTAAGCGCGCACTGCGTGAAATTGGCGACGGTAATCTGAACGTGAAAATGCGTGCCAGTGATGATAATGAGTTTGCTGAACTGACCGAAGCATTGTCGGTAGCCATGCTCAGTATCAATCAGCAGGTGGCTACTGCTAAAAACGAGATGCAGCAGATTCATGAGTTGAAAGACCAGCCGGTTGCGAACGCTGAAAAAATAGAGTCCTCTTTGAGCAATTGCAAAATGGCACTCGATTATTTCAAAACTGATCAAGCAACTGATGGCAACGCGGCAGCCTGATTTGAGGCACGCAGGCTGGGCGCTATGCCGACTAATGGGTCGGCATCGCTAACCGAGAGATAAAACGGTTATGACGACCAAAAAATCAAAAAATTGCAAAAGCCATAGATCAGCTAAGCAGTTCGCCATCGGGTTGTTAACGGCCAGCGTGCTGGTTGCGTGTGGGTCGGAAGAAAATGCTGAAGGGAAGCTTCTTGTTGATGTGTCGGGGCTTAAGGTGTCTGTTTCTGACTTCCGCTTCGGCGTTCAGGATGTAGGGTCCAGCACGCCGCAGCTTATCGAATTACAAAATGTTGGTGTCGATACCTTTCCGATTAACAGTGTTGTAATCAGTGGCGATCATGCGCAAGACTTCATGGCCGAAGCCGAAGAAGGCGTGACTCTGGAACCCGGTGACAAGTTCAAGATAAATGTTTCTTTTGAACCTGTAGCAGAAGGCCAGCGGGTCGGATCGCTTGATGTTGACTACAGTGTTATCGAAGGCATCGGGTCAAACGCGGTTGAAGCATTGTTTTACAGCGCTCGTGAAATAGAAGACGCTGGTGACAACGTGGCAGCGGCACAGGAATACCGGCGCTATGTTGATGCCGGGTCGACTACCGACAACAAAGCACGAGCTTTGCTTAAGTTGACGCTTCTGGATGAAGCAGACATTTACGGTGTTGGTAAGGATTTTAACCTTTATAAGTCGGCGCTAAATCTACGAGATGACGATGACCTTTTTGGTGCAGTTGACTCTCTTAATACGCTTATTGAAGAGCACAGCGATAGCTATCTGGTTGATGATGCCCAATATATGCTCGGCTACATCCAGATGTTTGATGAGGGCGATTTCGCTTCCTCTCTGGAAACTATGCAAGTTGTTATCGATAATTACCCTACTAGCAGTTACTACGATACGGCACTTTACAGCCAGGGGCTGGCGGAATATGAGCTTGGCAACATTGAGCGCGCCGAGGAAATCTTTATCTCGCTACGAGACCGACATACTGGTGTGCAGGTAGATCTGTTCGAGTTACAGTGGCCCAAAGATAACTATGTTTCCCGTCTCTGGTTCGATAGAGCGGATGAGCAATTGGCCGCGATCGATGACGAAGAATCGGCAGAAGAAAGCAGCGAAGACAGCTAATAACCGGCAGTTATTTGAGTACCTTTTTACGGTATAGGTAACAGGGTTTTTAAAGACAGTAACTAGTTGCTGGTGATTAGTTGTATTGTGTTGCTAGCAAGTTTTTGTGTGTAGCGGTGGATTTTTTGATGAGTCGGCATCCACCCCAGTAAGAAACGATAAAAGTCAGTCCATGCCACTGCATAAAGCTTTCGCCATTCGTCTTCCAATTCATTAAAATCCCACGTCACCTCAGCCCCTTTTGCGGCGCGAAGGTCGAGTGCTGTTTTTAATGTGCTGAAATACTCGCTAATCAATTGATCGGCGTATTGTTCGCATTCGCTTTCATCAAGACAGCTGCCAATAAAGTAAGCGACGTCCTTCATGCCGCAGCCACCTCCGACGTACTGGAAATCCACTGCTGCCACTCTGGCGTCAGTGGAAAAACAGAAGTTCGCTACTTTGGCGTCACCGTGTACCACTGTCTGGTAGCGACAGGTATTCAGCATTGAATCAATAGTAGTGGCATATTCGCGCACCGGGCTGTCAGCCATTGCGTTTAATTCATCTGGTCGAGTGTCAAGATGCCAGTAGGTGCCGGTTGGCCAAAGGTCGCTTGCCTTACAGTTCAAAAAAGTCGCATGGAAGTGGGCAAGCCACCGTAGACAATCCGCTGCTCTGGCAACGCTGAGTCTGGAATAGCGAATGGCAAAGCCCGCGGCGTCAAGATCTTCAAGTAAAATCCAGCGTTGGTGATCGAGCTGGTCAGTCCCATAGCAGCGGGCAACTCTGCAATCGGCGGTGCATTGTGTGCTCCAGAGCCGATACCAGTTGGCCTCAACTTCGTAAGAGAATAACTTGCGCCGGGTGGCAAAGTCGCTGTCCCAGCCGCGTGGATGGTGTGTGCCGGTAGGTGGTGCCACATGTTTTACGATCAGGCTGTCGATGCCAGTCCCTGTTAGATCGGCGCGAAAGATCTCACCGTAGCCGCTCCATAAAGACTGCACGGATTCCGCATAGATTGCTTGCTTTGCGCCGGTCGCCTTGCAAGCGAGGGACTGCCAATGATCAACGGCTTGGTGTTTTTGTGTCATTCGTATTTCTGGTTGGGGTTCGGTTTACAGTCAG
>JALZUX010000606.1 GCA_023301405.1 Granulosicoccaceae bacterium
AACCCATGGTTATTTTAAAGACAAATAAAGGCTCGATTGAAATCGAGCTTGATCAAGAAAACGCACCAGAAACTTGTAAGAATTTTTTAAGTTACGTCGAAAGTAAGCAATACAACGACACTATTTTTCACCGCTGCATACCAGGTTTCATGGTCCAAGGCGGAGGCTTCGCGGCAAACATGCAGCAAAAGCCAACCAACACGGCTATTGCTAATGAAGCAGACAACGGCTTAACCAACGCTACTGGCACCCTGGCCATGGCACGCTCCGGTGACCCGCATTCTGCAACCTGTCAGTTTTTCATCAACGTTAACGACAACACCTTTTTGAACCATACGGCCAAAAGCCCGGATGGATGGGGCTACTGCGTTTTTGCAAAAGTAGTTGAAGGGATGGACGTTGTCATGGAAATGAGCACGGTTCCCACCGGTAACGTTGGCGGCCATGGCGATGTCCCGCTGGAAGCGTT
Source organism: Granulosicoccaceae bacterium (assembly GCA_023301405.1). Taxonomy (GTDB): domain Bacteria; phylum Pseudomonadota; class Gammaproteobacteria; order Granulosicoccales; family Granulosicoccaceae. The sequence goes on from JALZUX010000606.1 coordinate 470, forward strand.
AATTATCGAATCAGCTGAAAACACAGATAAACAGTAACTATGCGTACGCTACTAATTTCTGACCTTCACCTGCAGGCTAGCAACCCGGCACTGACAAGCCTCGCGTTTTCGCTGTTTGATAAGATCGCCAAAGATTGCAATCGGCTTTACATACTTGGCGATCTTTTTGAGTACTGGATCGGTGATGACGCGTGTGACCATACTGCCACCGAAGTAGGTAACCGGCTATCCAGCCTTTCCCGATCCGGCGTCGATATATTTGTGATGCACGGTAATCGTGATTTTCTTTTGGGAAGACAATTTGTTGAAAGCTTCGGTGGTGAACTACTTGATACCGACTCGATAATCGTTGAGCTCGCCAGCAATCCAACCTTGTTGATGCATGGGGACACACTTTGCACTGACGACAGTCAGTATCAGTTTTATCGCAGAATGGTGAGAAATCGAGGATGGCAAACTGACTTTCTAGCAAAAACTGTCAGTGAAAGAGAAGCCACCGCTCGAATGGTTCGAAGCACGAGCCAAGCGCATGGTCAGCGTGCCCATACTAATAACATCGCAGACATAAACGAAGGCACGCTGCACGAAACCATTCTTGAAGCCAACACAACACGAATCATGCACGGACACACACATCGTCCGGCGCTGCACTCTCATATGATTCAAAACCGGAAAGTCGAACGGATGGTGCTGGGCGACTGGCATGATGATCACGCCGTCGTCGCGCTTAGTGACAACAAGAACTGCGAACTTCTGCAGTGGAATGGCGAAGCACTAAAACCAATTTAATGCCGATGTAGGCGTGCGACTAGTGCTTATGACTGATGGTTAAGTGCACCATATATAAAACGTTAATCAGGCAGGGGATTGCTCGGCCTGAAAATCATTTTTGAATTCTACCACCAGCTCTTCAAGCTCTTGCAACTCCGCCTGTGTAAAGCCCGCTTGTAATCGAGCTTCTGCATTAAAAGGCCCTCTTAACGCAATTCGACCATGGCTGCGCAACAGTTCACTAAACAAGGCTATGGGCTCGATGTCTCTTTGATCGCAAACGTATTTGTACCAGCGGTTACCAATTCTAACATGGTCTATTTCTTCCCTTAAAATTTGGCTGAATATCTCCACAGTCTGGTGATCACCGTGCACTTTCAGCTTATCTATCATCGCTGGAGTGACATCAAGACCACGGGCTTCTAGCACTCTAGGCACTAACGCCATTCGCACTATCACATCATAGTCTGTAGCAACCGCCATCTCCCACAATCCTCCATGCGCAGGTAGGGCACCATAATCACTGCCAAGCTGATGTAAGCGCTTGGCCAGAAGCTCAAAGTGAATAGACTCTTCATACGCCACACGCACCCAATCCCGATAATAATCCCTTGGCATATCACGAAAACGATACACCGCATCCAATGCTAGATTTATCGCATTGAATTCGATATGAGCTACCGCGTGAATTAGGCCGACTCTTCCGGCCACGCTTCCTAGTCTTCGCCTTGGTACTTGTGCAGGATGCACAAGTATTGGCAGCGCTGGTCGCCCTGCATCCGGTACGGTCACCACTGTATCTGTGCCTTGAGTGGCATACAAACCAGAACCGATCTGAGCTTTCAATTCGACAATCAAGCTTTTTTTATGATCAAAGCTACAGCAGTTCATTGCTTGATAGGCCAATGTAAAAATATCAACCATTTGACTTTCCGGTGGTTTTTAAACTCTGGAAACTGGTGAATAATGTTCGGGACACCAACTCACGACCATTGAGGTGATAGTGTATTAACCCACGAGCTAAATCACGAGCCTCCTTTATATTACTGAGCGATGCGTAATCCCTATTGGCAAGCTCTAGTAGTGTGCTTCCACTCACGGCAATGCCAGTGTTTCCTGCGATGTCTTCGAGAACCGGCCCATCCGGTATCTGGTAACGGTAGTGCAACTGCGCCTGTATTTCGGTATCGCCGTGTTTCTCATGACTCAGCAGTGGCGTGTATCCCGTCTGTTCAAGCAGTGTGAATTCAAACTGCCTAAGCGCATGGTCACGCAGATGCTCTTCAGTCAGTGCTTGCACCACCGGCCAATATTGCACAAACAACTGTTCAGCTGATTCATGCTTTGGCAGCAAATAATAAACAAGCTCATTAACGTAGTAGCCGCAAGCGAGTGACTGTCCACTCAGTCTAAGGGATTTACCCTCCTCTTCCACAGCGGTTAATACCGGCAACTCTCCACGCCCGGCCCACGACACATGTAGTTTTCTAAACGGCTGCAAAATAAGCGACTTTTTAACTTTGCCACTTTTAGCACCACGCGCCAGCAATGAGACCCGACCATGTGCTGGGGTGAAAACTTCAATGATTAAACTGGTGTCTCTGTAAGCACGTGTATGAATGACGTAGGCAGGATGAAGCTCCTGGCGAGAACCAGTCATTCAGTCTCGTAGCCTAGATTTCTGATCATCGCTGCATCATCTGACCAGCCATCTTTCACTTTGACCCATAGCTCCAGATGAATTTTGGTATCAAATAATTTTTCCATCTCATGACGCGCACGGCTGCCGATTTCTTTTAGGCCACTACCGCCTTTACCTATTACAATAGATTTTTGGCTTTGCTTCTCGACCCAGATAACGCAGGAAATTTTAGTTATTCGACTGGTTTGTTCGAATTTTTCAATCTCAACACTGACAGAGTAAGGTAACTCTTGCGACAAAAACCGGGTGAGTTGTTCCCTGACTAACTCTGACGCCAGAAACCGCGACGACCGATCAGTGAGAGTATCTTCATCAAACATGAAGTCTGCAGAAGGAAGGTACTTTACAATCTCTGATTCAAGTTGTGGCACGTTAGACCCTTTAGTCGCCGAGACAGGAATCAGTGCTTCAGCATCTGAAATGCCATTTAAGCCCTGCATCCATGGCAGCAGTCGCTCTTTGGGGTTCACCCTATCAACCTTGTTAATAGCGAGAATCCAAGGCTTTTGTTGTCGCCTAACGACATCTAACGCCCGATCGTCGTCCTCATTCCAGGTCAGCGCTTGCACCACTAGCACAACAACATCGGCACCGGTAGCAGCCGAAGATGCCGTCTTATTTAACACCCGGTTTAATGTTCGCTTTCCTCCACTATGAATACCGGGCGTGTCGATATACACAAACTGAGTATCGCCAATAGTGTTTATCCCTAGCAACGCGTGGCGCGTAGTCTGAGGTTTGTGGGCAGTAATACTGAGCTTCTGGCCAATCAGCCGATTAAGCAAAGTAGACTTACCGACATTCGGTCTGCCGGATATCGCGATATAGCCGCAACGTTTGGTCAATGAGTTTCCGTTTCAAGTTTTCGCAAGGCATTGGTCGCTGCTGCCTGCTCAGCGCGGCGCCGGCTGGAGCCCTTGGCTTTTGTTTCGAGCCTGAGTGTATCAATCTTGGCGCTGACAACAAACTCGCGCTTATGTGCCTCGCCGTTTGTTTCAAGCAGAATATATTCGGGAACAGGCAGTTTGCGGGCTTGCAGATATTCTTGCAACCGTGTCTTAGGATCTTTCAGGGGCTCGTCAGCGGGAAGGTTTTCGAGTCTGTCTTTATAAAGGAAGCAAACCACCTGTTGGACGTGTTCGAAACCCCCATCCAGGTACACGGCACCCAACAGCGATTCAACAGCGTCGGCCAGTATGGAGTCGCGGTCAAAGCCACCGCTTTTGAGTTCCCCGGAGCCCAGCTTTATATAATCACCTAAACCGATTTCGCGAGCAATCTCGGTTAAGGTCACACCCCGAACAAGGTTTGCTCTTAAACGGCTAAGCTGCCCTTCCTGATAGTCAGGCTTAAGGCGATATATTTCCGAAGCGATGACAAAGTTCAAGGCTCCGTCACCGAGGAATTCCAATCTTTCATTATTTCGCGAACTGACACTGCGATGCGTCAGCGCCTCTTGGACGAGGGCTTGGTTTTTAAACTCATAATTGAGCTTATTAGCGAGGAATTTGTCAACCGTAATCAAAGTAACCCAGTATCAATCCCCACTTGTCATTTCTTCTGGCAAATGCCGGAAATTAATGGCTAGTTGGAGAATTGCTCATCAAAGCCTGCAACAATCTCAAGATTGTACAACAATTTTCGACGCTCTTCGTATTTCACGTCTAGTACCAACTCACCGTTGCTGTCTCTGGCAACCTTGATAACGTCTTTCGGATCAAGGTGAGTTAAATTGTGCTCGTTAAACTGACCTCGGAGAGCGCTGAGTACCTCGCGCTTAGGGCGATCTTTCAGTTCAGTGTCATCAAGTACATCGTTGACAATCTTTGAAACTGCGTGATTGTCAATATACACCGGAACAAGCTGAAATCCAGTCATTAATACTGCACCTACAGCCATGATACCCAGAAGCCACTTAATCATTGTTTAATTCGCCTTAGTGAATGCCTTCGCCAAGCCGACTCCATTCAATGCCACCGTTATCCCAATTGAAATGCATCCAAACCATGAATGCCTTACCAACGAGATGATCCTCTGGCACAAATCCCCAGAACCGACTGTCGTTACTGTTGTCTCTGTTATCTCCCATTGCAAAATACATTCCTTCCGGCACCTCTATTTCAAAGTTTCCGCGGCTTGGGCCCTTTGTGGTTAACAAGCGATGCTCTACCCCGACCAAATCTTCCACTATTTCTAAATTTGGTTGTGACCCACCGTCCGGGTCATCGTAATCACCAAGCACTTCCTGACTGGCCAGCACGCCGTTGACTGTCAGTTTTTTATCACGATATTGAAGAATGTCACCGGGTATACCGACAATTCTTTTAATGTAATCAAGTTCGGGTTGCTTGGGGTAGCGAAAAACTGAAACATCGCCACGATCAGGCTTACCAGTATCAAGAATTTTCTTGTGAATCACAGGAAGCCGAACGCCGTAGGCAAATTTATTCACTAGAATAAAATCACCTACCAACAGCGTAGGCTTCATTGAGCCAGACGGAATACGAAACGGCTCAAACACGAATGACCGCAACACCAGCACCAGCAGCAGCAAAGGGAAAAATGAGCGAGCATATTCTACTACTCCGCTCTCTGGCTTGCGAAACAGCACTGAGCCGATAAACCAGATCACCCCACACAACAATGTGAAAATCACCAACAATAAGGAAAAATCTATATTCATTAAGTTCTACTAACGGTCGATGCCGTTAACCCCCTGATTTATTATCGACTTGCAGCACTGCTAGAAAAGCTTCTTGCGGTATCTCTACCCGACCAATCTGCTTCATGCGGCGCTTGCCAGCTTTTTGTTTTTCTAATAGCTTCTTTTTACGTGTGATATCACCGCCGTAACATTTTGCGGTAACATTTTTACGCAGAGCTTTTACATTACTACGAGCAATAATGTGCGTTCCTATTGCCGCTTGCACAGCAACATCAAACATTTGTCGGGGAATAAGGTCTTTCATTCTCTCGGCAAGGTCTCGTCCTCGTGCCGTTGAGCGATCTTTATGAACAATAACCGCCAAAGCATCGACAGTTTCACCGTTGATCATGACATCGACTTTAACCAGATCTGAGGCTTGGAAGCGCAAAAAGCTGTAATCAAAAGACGCATAACCACGACTCACGGATTTCAGTCTGTCAAAGAAATCAAGCACTACTTCACTCAGTGGCATTTCGTAGGTCAACGCCACCTGCCTGCCAACGTACTGCATATTTTTCTGCACGCCGCGTTTTTCAATACATAGCGTGATCACATCTCCCAGGTGCGCCTGAGGTACCAGAATATTGGCTTGAATTATTGGCTCGCGCACTTCCGATAACAGATTGGGCGCTAACAACTGAGATGGATTGTGGATGTAGAGGATCTCTCCTTTCACATCAACCAGCTCATAGATTACTGTGGGCGCTGTGGTGATCAAGTCCAGATGATATTCCCGCTCCAGGCGCTCTTGCACGATCTCCATGTGCAGCATGCCCAAAAAGCCGCAACGAAAACCAAACCCAAGGGCTGTTGACGTCTCCGGCTCATAAGCCAACGCTGAGTCGTTAAGCTTAAGTTTCTGCAATGCGTCGCGAAAGGACTCATAGTCATCAGAGCTAACCGGATACAAGCCCGCAAACACTCTAGGTTGAACTTCCTTAAAGCCGTCTAACGGCAGCTCACACTGCTTGCTTTCAAGCGTGATAGTGTCTCCTACGCGAGCAGCATCAATTTCTTTAATGCCGGCGATGATGTAGCCAACTTGCCCGGTCTCAAGGGTTGCTGTTTCGAGTCGTTTAGGAGTAAAAACGCCGACAGAATCAACTTGAAATGCGCGTCCCGTTGACATGATTCGCATCTTGTCGCGTTTTTTCAAGCTGCCGCTCATGATTCGAACCAGTGAAATAACACCAACGAAGTTATCAAACCATGAGTCAATAATAAGGGCTTGCAACGGTGCGTCGCCAACACCTTTCGGCGCTGGCACCCGATCGACAAGCATTTCAAGCACATCAGAAATACCAACACCGGTTTTTGCACTACAGTGCACCGCATCATGCGCTTCGATGCCGATGATTTCTTCAATCTCGTCGACAACACGTTCAGGATCGGCTGCAGGCAAGTCAATTTTATTAAGTACAGGAATGACCTCTAGGTCTTGCTCAATGGCGGTATAGCAATTGGCCACACTCTGAGCTTCAACACCCTGAGACGCATCAACGACCAACAGAGCGCCCTCACATGCCGCCAGTGATCTAGACACTTCGTAGGAGAAATCAACGTGTCCTGGAGTATCAATGAAATTTAACTGATAGGTCTCTCCGTCATTGGCCTTATAAGACAAAGACACTGACTGAGCTTTTATCGTGATACCACGCTCACGCTCCAAATCCATGGAATCGAGAACCTGTGCTGACATTTCCCGGTCAGCAAGCCCACCACAGTGCTGTATAAATCGATCAGCTATCGTCGATTTTCCATGATCGATGTGGGCGATGATAGAGAAGTTTCTAATATTTTCCTGCTTCATCAAGAAACACCGCGTTCGATGGAAAGTGCTTGCGTCAAAGCTTCTAAATCAAAAAAGTGACGACACACTTCGCGACCATTGCTAAATAGCACGGGTACGGCTTCGTTGTAGCGCAGGCGCAACTGAGGATCGTTGTCTATGTCGACAACGGTGACTTTAAATCGCATGTCTGTTGAGAAATCCTGCAGTGTATGAAGCATGTCATCGCAAAGCGAGCACGCAAAGCGGCTGTAGACCGTTAGTTCCGAGAAATTACCAGTCACAAATTACTCGACCGTGAGCGCCAGAAATATTGGCCCCTGATCTCGTTGCACCAGCACTGCTATCGAAGCTCCTGATGTCACGCTATTCATGGCCTTTTCAAAGTCACCGGGGTTGTCAATGTGGGCGTTGTCGATCATGGTCAGGATGTCTCCTTCCCGTATTCCAGCCAACTTGGCCGGACCATCGCTTACGGTTTTCACCTCTACACCACCGGACTCTAGCTTAGCGCGTGCCTGATCATCGATCGGCGCGACTTCAATTCCTAGTTTGTTGCTTACTTTGACTGGGGCTGGAAGTCTGCTTGAGGCAAGTTCTTCTGGCGCAGGCAACTCACCAATCAGGATGTCGAATGTTACCTTCTCCCCGTCCCGGATAACATCAACTGTTGCAGATCCACCAGCTCGAACCTGCCCCACCAGAGGAGGAAGCGAACTGGATTTATCAACGTAGTTGCCATTAAACCCGACGATGACGTCACTCACTTTCAACTCTGAATCAGCTGCCGGGCTGCCAGGCAAGATTCTGGAAATCAAAGCACCATGTGCAGTCTCCATTGAAAACGATTCGGCCAGCTCTCGCGTAACTTCCTGGATAATGACCCCCAGCCAACCACGGGAAACGGTTCCACTGTCTTTAAGCTGATCAGCAATATCAATGGCCATCTCAATGGGAATGGAAAACGATAGGCCCATAAAGCCACCGGTACGACTGTAGATTTGTGAGTTGATCCCAACTACTTCGCCAGCCAAGTTAAACAACGGCCCTCCTGAGTTGCCGGGATTGATCGCCACATCGGTTTGAATGAAAGGAACGTAGTTTTCACGGGGCAACGAACGGCCGGTTGCGCTAACAATTCCTGCAGTCACTGAAAAATCGAATCCGAAGGGAGACCCTATTGCTAATACCCACTCACCGACTTTGAGATCACTGGACTGACCGATCCTGGCTGCCGGTAGGTCAGTAGCATCTATCTTTAAAACCGCCACATCGCTTCTGGCGTCTTTACCAATTAGCTTAGCCACAAACTGCCGTCGATCGTGCAATCTGACTATTATTTCCTCAGCCCCGTCGACAACGTGATTGTTTGTGAGCACATAGCCGTCAGACGACACGATAAACCCTGACCCCAATGAATCTGAATCAAATTGTTGAGGCTGAAATTGCTGCTCCTGAGTACCCGGAGCATTTTGCTGCTGCTCTAGAAACTTACGGAAAAACTCACCGAACGGGCTGTTGTCCAGCTCAGGCATGTTTTGCCTTGGATCAGAACGACGTTCACTTTTCGCTGTTGTGCTGATATTCACCACTGATTTATGGTTCGCTTCAACAAGCTCAGTAAAATCAGGCAAATCAGCATGAACTTGCCCAACAGTTAACAGCAATAGTAACGCTAAGAAACTACAAACAGCGGCCTGCCACAGTCCACGTGAACCAAACATTATCTTTATCTCCTGAGTCAATGCAATCGAGGAAATCAGTTGCATCTAATTCTTGGGTCTTAACCTGAATGCGTTCGGCATCCTGATTAAACTGCACGACGGGCAAAACGTAGGTAAGGCAAATGGCCAGTTACGCACCGTTTGAAATGTGCCGTATACACAGCGTGTCCGAAGCTTGATGTCTCTCATGTATGATCAGCAGGAATCTGGTTATGAATAATCCACTACACAGACCAAAAAAAGCGCTTATTGCTATAGCGCCATCGGTCTGACTATACACAAGGAAGCACGCAACGGCTGATGATAGCATAAGGACAAGTGGGACGAGATAAACCAGCAATGACAAACTGATCAAGGTTTTCACAGGCACACCGACCTTGACCTGATTTCCGACCTCAAATTTTTCTGGCGAGTATTGGATGTACGGCGTAGACACCGATATAGATTGACTCTCATCATAGCCAAGGGTGAACGCACCACAACGCCCATCACACCCCGCACATGGCTGCCGACAGATTTTCAGCGCCAAGGACCCAACGTTTTGCTCGGTTATTTGCGCAGTGATTTCAGATTGCATCAAGCGGATCAGTAAGATTTGATCAGCAGTGACTCCGCTAGCATTTTAACTGTCACATGAGGCACTTCCCCAACTACCGTAGCGTGCCATTTATCATGCTGCACGCCATAGGCATGCACAGCGCCCATCGACGACGAACCGTGTAAAACACTGCCAGATTTATCTTCTGCATCTCCGACAAAAACCGACAACGACGCCAAACCGTCAGAGTACATCAAGCGCCTAACCATGAAGTCACCACCGGCTACTGGTGTTATTTTGTCTGACACAAGCTCGAAACCCTCAGGCAACACCATTTCGTTGATGCCCGGAATTTCCCCATCAGTTAAGGGCTCTACGGGCATTAAGAGTGGCATATCATCCAACCATTTGTGCTCTCTACCAGAGATTGAAGCTTTGAACATCTCCAGCGGCATTTGTGCCGGGTAAGCGACGTTCGTAAACATCACCTGCTCTACGATATTGCCGCTCGAGTCACTCATTACGGAGCGGAGCAATAGAAAAGTCTTGGCATCTACCCAGAGTCGATAACCGTAACGATAGCTATCAAGCGGCTTTATATCGATTACTCTCGCTTTTCTGCCAGCTACTCGCGCGTGGCCACTTTTCTGAAAACTATAAATGTACTCAAGCTTCGTAAGCTGCTCTGCCTCAAATTGAGGAAATGGCGTTCTTGGCTGCGCCTTGCTCACTGTGACAGACTTACTGCCCGGCCAGATACAGACCACGCTGTCGGCATTCCGGATAATTTCACGGGCTTCACCATTTTGCGACACCAACCGCTCATGTTCCACACCATCGAGCTTGCTGTGGAAAATTTTCATGGTCTCCACCTCATCACCGTGGAGATACACGAAGGTTCCGGTGTAGGTCAGGTTTTGCATCGCACTGGACATTTTCTCGATCCAGTCACGCCCCACTTTCTGGTGCTGTTTCTGTGCTTTTTGCTCACTACCCGCGTCTGAGTCACTGGTGTCTGCGCCATATCCCACAGTGGAGACTATCGAGCCGACAGTGACCAGCACACCGGCTATGAGCGCCCTTGGCAAGCCGTTAAAAACTGTCATTGACCGGAACCGAGTCATAAGCCACGACACGCGAATGCGCCAACATGCCTTGGATCTGCCCCATCGTTGAGTCTTCCTGATGGCTGAGAAGCAGTGAATTTAACCGTTGCTCGACTTGCGCATTGCGGGGCTCAGAGGTTGATGCCATCCACCTGGTACCTGGCTCCTGCTTGTAAACCGCGGGCGCGACTGCATCAACGAGAAGAATCGGTTGAGTGTTGTTATCCGTTGTTTCTGTGACCACGTTGATCTGAGCAGTTTCGACAGATACGCCCAAATCAGTCGTTTGCTGACCGGTGAGTTGCCAAACCACAAATCCGGCAGCGGCCACACTTGCAGCCAGCCCCAAACCAGCAACTGGTTGCCATGCTCTTCGAGGTCTTCTGGCCTGACGCGCTGTTGACACGCCCGACTTCCTAGGCATGAGAGGCGCTACATTCGAGGTTTCTACCGGCGCTACAGAAAGAACGTCCTCTTGCGCAATCTGCCGACTTAAGCTTGCGGTAAAGTCTGAGTTAATCGCTGGATGGTAATCACGCTGCATTACGTCGCGCATTATATGGTACCGATTCCATGCCGCCTTGCAGTGATCGTCGCCGCTGATTTTATTCAACAGCGTTTCGCTATTGCCATCAAATTCACCATCGACAAGCTCTGACAAATCGTGCATCAGTCTTGGGTCGCTATTGAAACTGCTTTTTTGTGTATCTTTTTGTGGCATTGAATTAATCTTCTTTTCCAGTCTCGTCTACTAACGGACGAAGCTTCTGATCTATTGCATCTCTTGCGCGAAAAATTCGCGATCTAACAGTCCCTATGGGACATTCCATCACGTCTGCGATTTCTTCATAGGACATTCCTTGCAGTTCTCTGAGCGTAATCGCGGTCTTAAGTTCATCAGGAAGCGCCTCAATTGTCATTTTCACCACCTCTGCAATTTGATCCGTCATCATTTCACGCTGCGGATCAGCGATATCGTGCAACGCAGAGGCAGAGGCGTACTGTTCAGCCTCTGCGGCATCCGTGCCATCTGTGATCCGACGGGACTTAGATGCCAAGTGATTTTTCGCGGTATTGATGGCTATTCGATACAGCCAAGTATAGAACGCGCTGTCACCGCGAAAGTTTTTTAACCCCCTGTAGGCCTTTATGAACGCTTCCTGGGTAACATCCTGTACCTCGGAATGATCGTTCACGAATCGCGATACTAAATTGGCGATCTTGTGCTGGTACTTCACTACCAGAAGATCAAACGCCGCTTTCTCACCAGCCTGAACCTTCACCACAAGGGCAAGATCGTTTTCTCTCTCGCTCACGGATAGGGGTTTCCTGCACTGACCAATCTGTTAGCCAATTGCACACGACAATGTCGGGCCCCTAACCTTGTTACGGTATGACCACAGCGAACTGCACTTAGTTCTTGTACAAGGAGGTTTATTAGCATTTTTCCGGAATGGCAGTAGCAATTGCGAGAACCTAATCTCAAAAACATCTTAGCCCAATACATCTGTACACTGATACTTTCTCTTACAAGTTCTTTCGGGTTTCCCGGAAGAAATGTTGTCGATAATGGCGCAACTCATTGATAGAGTCTCGAATATCGCTCAGCGCCAAATGCAGACCTTCTTTTTTAACACCGCTATGCACGTCTGGCGCCCAGCGCTTAGCGAGTTCCTTAATGCTGCTGACGTCCAAATTACGATAGTGGAAATAGGACTCCAGCCCAGGCATCAGTCGAGCCATGAATCGTCGATCCTGGCAAATGCTGTTACCACACATGGGGCTTTGCCCTGAATCAACCCACTTTTTTAGGAAATCGATTGTTATTGTCTGCGCGTCAGCCACAGAATGCTCACTCTCTCGAATCCGCTTAACCAGCCCAGACCCAGTGTGGTGGCTGGTGTTCCACTCATCCATCGAGCCAATAATCGACTCTGGCTGATAAATAGCCACCACAGGCCCCTCTTCCAAAATATGTAGGTCAGAATCTGTAATGATAGTAGCAATTTCGATGATCTTATCATTGTCCGGATCCAGTCCGGTCATTTCCAGATCGATCCAAATCAGATTATCAGGCGAAACTTGACTCATTCCGTACACACTCCAGAAGATAATTGCCGCTAAAGTTCGCGACCCTAAATTAAGCAGAGTACAATAAGCGAACGTCCTTCTCCAGTAGACATTCTGAACAGAATGGTCGCAAATTCAAACAATCAGCCCAACGCCCGGGAAACAACTCTGCAAAACTCAACTCAAAGCACAAGACTCAATGGGTAGTAAAACCGTCGCTTCATCCGCTCGTGTGATCGCAAATTACGGGGCAGAGCTTGTGCTGTCAACCGATACCGGTGAATACCTAACCGCCACTAACCAGAAAAAACTAGGGCTAGTAGTTTGTGGAGACCTTGTCGAATTCAAATTCTTAGCTGAATCATCTACCGCGAAACAAACACCAATTCAGGCGCCGAATCTTCAGGGGGACATCGCCACAGGCCATGCACAAGTCACTAAGATTGAAAAACGCATCAGCACTCTGGCCCGCACAGACAGGCGCCGACAAGCCAAACCCATTGCTGCCAACCTGACGCAACTGGTTGCTGTCACCGCCCCCAAACCACCATTTGATCCGCTACTACTGGACCGCTACTCAGTGGCCGCCCACCATATTGGCGTTGATATGACAGTCGTAATAAACAAAACTGATCTGCTCGACGATCAAAGCCGTGAAAGCGCAGACACCCTGGAAAAAATTTACCGGGACATCGGCTACCAAGTCATTCGCTGCAGCAGAGAAACCTCGCAAGGCATAGAACAACTAGCACTGGCTCTTAAGGACCAAGTCTCCATATTGGTGGGCCAATCAGGAGTTGGTAAGTCATCACTACTTAACGAACTCCTTCCTGACATCGAAACAAGAACCGGTGCCCTGTCAAAGATTTCAGGCCTTGGTCGCCACACCACGACCGTCACGACCTGGTTTGATCTACCGACTGGTGGCGCCATCATTGACTCGGCAGGAGTTCGTCAATTTGCGCTGGATCACCTGTCCGAAATCGATATTCAGGCCGGCTTCAGGGAAATCAGCGAACTTTCAATGCAATGTAAATTTAATGACTGCATCCATGTCCACGAGCCCGAGTGCGCGGTACAAGAAGCGCTGAAGCAAAATTTGTTGTCCCGACAACGTTATGAGCATTTCTTAAGCATGCGCCAGAAAGACGAATAAACGTCGTTCATTACTGCAAGAGCCAGCCGAAATAACATCAGGCATGACAGTGATCGTTGCGACAATCACTTCCGGCCTCAGCGAACTTCCGGGCACATTAGATCATCGGCACCAGCATGGCTTTACGGGAATTGAGTTCGACGCGGACTCGTCTTTAGGACCGCTACCCAATTGGCCTCGCCAGCGATGTAACACATGATAAGCGCTTGAAATTCGTTTATAATTTCCGCAAATTTTTGCTGTCAGGTGCTTTAACCTGCTTGCCGCTGGGGAAATTTCTACCAATTTCTCACCTTCAACTCATTCTAGCTAACGATACTTCGGGTAATTTCCTTTGACATCTGAATCCTCAAAAATCATCTACACCATGACAGACGAAGCGCCAGCTCTGGCCACTCTTTCATGGCTACCCATCGTGCAGGCTTTCGGCAGTACAGCCGGTATAGAATTCGACACCGCCGATATTTCCCTCGCAGGGCGAATTTTAAGTGCCTTCAGTGACAAACTGCCCAACAACCAGAAAATGGAAAACCACCTGGCCGCGCTCGGTGAGCTGGCCACCCAGCCGCAAGCAAACATCATCAAACTTCCAAACATTAGCGCATCAGTACCGCAACTGAAAGCGGCGATAAAAGAACTCCAAGACAGTGGTTATGCAATTCCCGACCACCCCGACAACCCGCAAACCGACGAAGAAAAAGACAATCGACTTCGATACGACTCCGTCAAAGGCAGTGCCGTCAACCCCGTGCTGCGCGAAGGAAATTCAGATCGCCGGGCACCTGCAGCGGTTAAAAACTACGCAAAGAAAAACCCACACTCAATGGGGGCTTGGTCTGCAGAGTCAAAGACTCATGTAAGCACCATGGACACAGGTGATTTTCGAGCAAACGAAAAATCAGTCACCATAGAAAATGCTGACGACCTCAAAGTAACTCACACGGCCGACGACGGCACAGTCACGACCATGGTCGATTCGATCCCGGTGTTAGCTAAAGAAATTATAGATGCCACATTCCTAAGCAAAAAAGCACTGCTTAGCTTTCTGAACAAACAGGTCGATGATGCTAAGCAGCAAGGAGTACTTTATTCGCTGCACCTTAAGGCCACAATGATGAAAGTCTCTGACCCGATAATTTTCGGGCACGCTGTCACCAGTTTTTTCCGACCCATATTTGATAAACACGGTGAAACGCTGGCAGCTGCAGGCACCAATGTAAACAACGGCTTTGGCAACCTTCTAAATGCCATCGAATCGCTACCGGCAGAAAAACGCAAAGAAATCGAAGCAGACATACAGGCGGTCTATGACACCCGGCCTGACGTTGCCATGGTAGATTCAGACAAAGGCATTACCAACCTACATGTACCAAGCGACGTCATCATCGATGCTTCAATGCCTGCGATGATCAGAAGCTCCGGGAAAATGTGGAACAAAGAAGGCGCGCAACAAGACACTAAGTGCATCATTCCGGATAGCAGCTATGCCGACCTGTATCAAGCAACCATAGAATTTCACCAGCAGCACGGTGCATTTGACCCAGCCACAATGGGAACATGCCCCAACGTTGGCCTAATGGCCCAAAAGGCTGAAGAATACGGTTCCCACAACAAAACCTTTGAGTGCGTGGCAAACGGCGTTGTAACAGTCACCAACAAAGCGGGGGATGTTCTGATGGAACACACCGTTGAGACCGGTGATATATGGCGAGCGTGTCAGGTGAAGGATGCGCCAATACAAGATTGGGTCAAGCTGGCTGTAACTCGCGCAAAAGCTACTAATTGGCCAACGATATTCTGGCTGAATGCTAACCGTGCACACGATGCCGAGATAATCAAAAAGGTAGAAACCTACCTGAAAGATCACAATACAGAGGGGCTGAACATCCAGATCATGTCTGTCTCAGATGCAACCGGCTACACACTGGATCGAATTCGCACTGGTGAAAACACAGTATCTGTCACTGGCAATGTATTACGTGACTACCTCACTGACCTGTTCCCAATTCTTGAACTAGGCACCAGCGCCAAAATGCTGTCAATTGTCCCCCTAATGAATGGCGGCGGGCTCTTTGAAACCGGTGCTGGCGGGTCTGCACCCAAGCACGTTCAACAATTTCTAAAGGAAAACCACCTACGATGGGATTCGCTAGGTGAATTTCTTGCACTTGCTGTATCAATGGACCATCTGGCTGAAAGCACTAATAATAAAACGGCCAGGATACTCGCCACTATGCTCGACGCTGCAACTGAGCTATTGCTCACCAATGGAAAATCACCATCACGCAAAGTTGGTGAAATAGACACACGCGGCAGCCACTTTTACTTAGCACTCTATTGGGCACAGGCACTCGCTGCGCAAACAGATGATAAAGAGCTTGCGGAAAAATTTGCTCCAATCGCGACATCACTGGAAGACAACGAAGACAAGATCTTTTCCGAGTTGAACAACGCCCAAGGCTCAGCGGTAGATGTGGGTGGCTATTATTTTCCTAACGTCGAGAAAGGTGCAGAGGCAATGCGACCAAGCGACACACTTAATACCATCATAAATAACTTTGACGCCTAGCCGTCGTTACTACTAGCGCCGCATACTCTTAAGTAAAGGAAAGCTCACAACAAACTGTACTGACTGACGCGATGGAATATCCATCGCGTCAACTGTCGCGCCATGGTACTCAGCAATCAACTTTACAATATAAAGCCCCAACCCCATATGCGGCTGGTCATCTCGCACATTTCGCTGCGATACCATCGGCTCAAACAGCTCCCTTCCCATTGAGCTAGGCAAACAAACACCAACATTTTCCACAAATACTGTTACATACCCCGACTGAGTCGTTTGCAAACCCAGTATGATAGTAGATTGAGGCGAACTGAAATCAACCGCATTTGACAACAATTTATCTAGCATTTGATGCAACAGTTCTACCGAAGCATTGACGCGTGAAGCACCATCTACATTTAACACCAAACGCAAATAACGGTCTGTATAAATGTCCGCATAAACTTCTTGCGCAACCTTGATCCACTCGGTCAGATCAACTATCGACTTCTCAGATAAACTTATGGTGTCTTCTAAACTACTGGCTTCAGATAGATTTCGAATGAGTTTTTGCAACCTTGCTGCGCCCTGCCCCGCCCTGTCTATCGACACAATGGTGCGTTCATCCAATGCCGTTCTGTCAATATTTTCGAGTGATGTGGTAACCACACTTAAGGGTGTCCGCAGTTCATGTGATAGTTTGGAGCCTAGTGTCTGCAAGTATCCGGTGTAGCTCCCAAGCCGCTCGATGATGCTATTAAAGCTGCGAGACAAATCTCCAATTTCATCGGCTGCCTGCGATCTACCCGGCTTACCAATAACCTTGCCTTCACGGGAGATAGCATTTTCAATATCATTTCGTAACCGCCGGACACGCCACGAAATCAAGGACGCAAAAGCCAATAGTATTATCGCCACCACAAGCACAGCAATGCCAAAGATCTTCACTAAGCGCAGCATGGCAGTTTCCGTGAAGGCCGTAAGAGCTGCTCTGGGTTGCTGCAAAAACAAGTAGCCTAAGAAATCTTCGTCGCCCTCTATTCTGGCAAGTGTAGTCAGAAAAACGCGGTCGTATTTGTCGCGTAAAAACAGCGAGCGCTGTGCAGAGAGCTCATCGATTAAATTAAACTCATTCTGACCCAACTTACCGTTATCAATATCCGGCAATTTTCCAACGACAACATTTTTTGCCAGTGACCACGAAATAAATCGGTAAAGAACCGCATCAAAAACATTAGATTCCACTGGATCAAAACTGCGCACATCCGCATCGGGCATTCGACGATCCACATCCGCCACCAACCAGCCTTGGCCGTCAAACACACGCAAACGCATCCCAGGTTCGGCATAAACACTTAGAAGATTATTGAATGACGTATTTATAAACTTAAGCTGACCTACATCATCAACCTCTGCCGGGTTAAACATGCCAGTCCAGCGGGCGGCGCCGTTGCGTTGATCTATATCAACCACCGATAGCCCAAACTTACCCTGATCAGGTATAGGTAGCCGCATCTCGACATTATAGCCACCCTTTGTTTCCACCATAACCGCGGTAAAATCAGTATCCGTTAGAATGGGACGCTCACCTTCAAATTCAGTGCCGTAATAACGGCCATTAGTTTGCCCTTGCACCTCCCACCTGAATGTATAACGCCTGATATTTCCCTGATTATCCGGCACTCGTATGATCACGTTATCGCCATTTGCAATAGTGCGCTCCTCACGCTTGTGATAAACAATGGCGCTATCCCGCACCTTCATAAAAAGGTACAGACGTCCGTTGCGCGTGGCCGACAACAAAGCAATGGTACTTGCGGCATTCAACTCACCTTCATCAACTGCCACTTTGTTATGAACATAATGGAACTCACGCTCTAGCATTTCAAAAGCAGACCAGTCGTCTGCGTAGCCATCTAATAAAATTGCATTATCCAGCTTGGCCGCCATCAGGGTTTTGGATTCCGGACGCACTCGTTGCTGACGCCAATCTCTAGCAGCCAACAGTTTCGCCGCAGCTGTCGCCCGCGAATGACTGCCAACCAACTGGCCATCGCTTAAGTTTCGATCAAGTTCAGCCACAAATAGAAACACAGCCCACGGCAGAATCAATAACGATAAACTCACCAGAAAAAGCTGGGCGCGTAGACTCATTTGCGGCGATAGACTGGTTGTGTGTCATACGACAAAATGGAGGGCTTTAGCGCAACAGGAATCAACAGTTCAATCACCATGAAATAACAACTTAGGCCAGTAACCGTATGATCAAGCAATATTCCATCGATAGCCCATACCGTAGGCGGTTTCGATACGATCGAATTCAGAATCTAACAGAAGAAATTTTCTTCGAATACGCTTTACATGAGAAGTAATCGTTGCATCATCTAACACCACGTTTGCCGCATCCATCAGTTGTTGTCTGGACTTCACATGCCCGGGGTGCCGCGCCAGCGCATGCACCATCCACAATTCAGTAACTGACAGGGCTACCGGTGCAGACTTCCAACTGGCCGACATCCGCTTCAGGTCAACGGACAACTCACCCGT
>JALZUX010000607.1 GCA_023301405.1 Granulosicoccaceae bacterium
CAGCCAACCACCTGCAATCAATAAAGCATTACGCTTTTCACGCAGGGTCTCAGCGTAGTAACGATATACACACATCGCAACCAAGAAAAATGCTCCGGCGATACCGCCGAATTCATTCTTCGATTGATGTAACCCGGCAAATTTATTCTGTATATCGAACGATATCCACGGCATCAATAGAAACATGGATTCGACGATCAGCAAAAAAACAGAGAAAAACTGCAAATAGCTGACAAACCGGTTCTGGGATCGGCCGATTACTACGGCACCAGCAACAGCCGTAAACAGGAATATCTGCCGCACCGATCGTCGCATGGTGTCGGAGGGCGCATCTGACCAGAAATAAGACAGCACCAGGAAAGCGCCAAGCAACATGAGTGGCAATAGCACACTCATGTATGCACGCAAGAGATTGCGCGACCTTATAATGAAAAAGATACAAGCTATGGTGAACACCGGCAACAGCAACTGCTTCCAAAGCGCTGCACCGGAACTCACTATTTCGAGTCGCAAATCCAAATCACGCGCCGTCAATCCACCCTTAGTACGAAGGTCGGGCGTAAACGCGCTGGTGGTCCAGCCGAGTAACAAAAACAGCGGCAGCCCTTGCATAATTCGTCTGAGTAAATCAAACGAAAAACGCATAGGGGCTGCCCTATAGATTGCTGGCGTGTGAGAATTATCCACTATTTGACTGCCCTGGTCGAAGCCGATTGACTAGGTATTACCGTAACTGTAGTAAGAGTAGTAAGTCCCACCCATCTCCAGTTGATTCAACACAACACCCGCGACTGGTGCTTCCACCCGTTGTAGCGACTGCATGCATCGGCTGATGTGCTGGTAAGGAGTTGATCGCGCTCTAATTGCATAGACTACCGCATCAACGTAACCCGCCAGAACCAATGGGTCACTCACTGGTAACACCGGTGGCGCATCAAGGATCACGTAATCGTATTTCTTAGCCGCTTCTTTTATATGGCTTTGAAAGCGCGGTGAGCTAATCAGTTTGAGCGGATTAAGCGGAGTAAAGTTGGCACACAGTAGATCAAGGTTGTTATCAATACCGATAACACACTGTTCAAGCAATGCCTCTGCGGACAGCACCTCACGCAATCCCATATCCGTTTTATTGACCCCAAACATAGTACTCACACCACGAGTTCGTAAGTCACAATCAATCAGCAAGGTACGCCCAACATTCGCATAGCTGTAGGCAAGGTGACCAGCAATTGTTGATTTCCCTTCACCAGCAATGGTAGAGGTCACCATGATAGTACTGTGCGGGCGGTCTACCCGATCTAACATCAAACCGGTTCTGACAGTATTAACGGCCTCTTTAAATATCGCCCCTTCTCTAGAGCGTTCGGCATCATCTTGTGAATTAAGCACTACAGGACGCACAAAACCTTTTTTGATGCTCGGCAATGAGCCAAGTAAAGGAAGGCCGATGCGTTGGTCAACATCCTCACCATCGCGAATACCCGTATTGAACAATTCACGCATGATGTAATAGAGCATAGACAAGAACAAACTACCCAATGCTGCTAACAAGAACAACATTGCTTTCTTAGGCTTAGAAGGCTCCAATGGATCTTCCGCCGGTGTAAGAATACGGGCGTGAGCGCTCTGCAAGTCAACAGTCTCTGTCGTTTCTCTGGCGCGGTTATAGAAAAGGTCAAACAAGCGTTTATTCGACTCAACTTCACGCTGTAACTCTAGGTACCGTCCACCTTTTCGATTCGTGGCAAAGAAGTCAGATTCAGCTAACGAGATTCGACGCTTGATATCACTTTCTTCTGCCAGTGCCGCGTTAAATTCAAATTCAATCGTCTCCAGCACGCGGCTGATCTGCCCGCGTAACCCTGACTGAGCAGTGTTCACATCAGACGTAGCAGCGAGCATCCTCGGGTGCTGTGGACCATATCGCTTAGCTGCTTCTGCTCTTTTCTGTTGAGCCAGCACAACATCTAGCTTTAGCTTCTGAGCCACAGCATCTTGCTGAACTTGTGGCAAAGCTTCCGTACTACCGGCCTGACGCGCTCTTTGTACCTGATCGCGAGCTATAGAGGCTTCAGATAGTTTTGCGCTTGCTTCAGACAGACTTGCGTTAAGCTCTTTCAGGCCCTGTGAATTTAGGTCTTGAATGTTATCAATATCGATCACGCCTTCCTGCTCGATATAGTCTGCAAGTTGCTGTTCTGCATCCGTGAGATCACCTTGGAGCAGCTCAACCTGTCCTGCCAGCCATGATGCCGCCGTTTTTGTACGCTCTAACCGAGCTTCGAGGTCAGCTTCTATATAGGCTGCAGCGTGACTGTTAGCCACACTACGGGCCAATGCAGGGGAAGGCGCTTCAAAACTGATATTGACCAGCTGTGTCTTTCTTACCGGCGCGATACTCAAGCGCTTGTGGTAATCCTTTATCAATTCGCGGCGTGCCAGCTCCGTCTCGACAGCAGCATCGCTCGCTGAAGGTTCTGAACCAAAGAAACCGAAGATCTTATCTGACAGTGACGAAAGGCCAGGAATCTTATCTCCGGAGCTTTCTTCATCTTGAAAATCAACATGTGACGTCAAGTTAAGCTGGGCTACAACTTTCTCAGCCAAAGGTCTAGACCGCATCACTTCGAA
>JALZUX010000608.1 GCA_023301405.1 Granulosicoccaceae bacterium
GGTGATTGGTATCACGCCAATAGTAATGGCAATTGCGCCGATAATAAAAGGTGTCCATCCATCGATACCTATAAAGCCGATCAGGGCCGGGCCGGTTGCAAAGCTTGCCGACAGAATACTGGCGTATATCGCGACGACTTTGCCGCGGTTTTTTTTGCTGGCGGATCCGACTATCCACGTTTCGCTCAGTACAAACAACGTGGCGATCGACATCCCGTGAAGTGTTCTAATGATGAACCAAGCGCCAAGTGAGTCAAACACCTTGTAGCAAACAATGAGAATGCCGGTGGCTATCGCAGCGGCGATGGCAACTTGCTTGGCGCCGAAGCGATCGGATAAATAAGGGATGGCTGGCGAGAAAAGTAAAATGCCAATAGGCATCATTGCGGAGTTCAGGCCGATAATGTTCGAGGCGACTTCTCGCTGTTGCAGTAGCAAAGACAAAAGCGGTGCCGTCATACCGAAGGCCAGGCCGAACACAGTAATGGCGGCGCAGGCCGCGATCAGGTTACGCAGGTTCTCTTTCGTGATTGCTGGTGTGGCTTGTTCAGCTGATGACATGAGTGAAGCTTCAGATAGAAATTGGTTGTTGAGTTAGGGTGCTAATCTATCTGGTCTCAGTGAAGTTTGCAGATTAAATCATCGTGCTAAAATTGGGCGGGGATAAGCTAACGCCGGTTATATTCGGGGCATTTTGTCTGCGGTCAGCCAGATGCATTTGCCAAGCTGAGAGTGCCGCGCCTTCCTTATAATCAGCAAAATTTCAAATCCGTAGGGTGCCGTGAGCTATAAGGTTAGACTTAAATCACTGGAGTCCGTAGAATACCGTCGCTGCCGTGGCACTTGATGCCGCATTCCTTTTTTCCCTAAACTACAGAGTAAATAAATTGCGTAAAAACGCAATACTTACGCTTGCAGACGGCACAAAGTTCGAAGGTTCTTCGATCGGTGCCGAGGCAATTGGCGTTGGCGAAGTTGTCTTTAATACTGCGATGACTGGCTACCAGGAAATTCTTAGCGATCCCTCCTATGCACGGCAGATTGTCACGCTGACGTCGCCGCATATTGGCAATACAGGGGTAAACCGTGAGGACGAAGAATCGTCGGGCTTACACGTTTCCGGATTGGTGATTCGTGATCTACCGTTGTTAACCAGTAGCTTTCGAAGCGAAAAAACACTGACTGAGTATTTGCAAGAGCACAATATTGCCGCTATCTGCGATATTGATACTCGCCGTCTGACCAGGCTTCTACGCGAGAAGGGCGCGCAACCCGGTGTTATCGACTGCAGCGCAAATCCTGACTCTGCCGCTGCTGCAGAAGCTCTCGTGCGCTTCGGTGGATTGGTCGGACAGGATCTGGCACGCGAAGTATCCACGGCTACCACTTACCAATGGAACGAAGGCACGTGGCAACTCGGCGCTGGCGCTCGTGTAAAAACGGATATGCCTTATCATGTGGTCGCTTACGATTTTGGCGTAAAGCGGAACATACTAAGAATGCTGGTGGATCGGGGGTGTCGCGTAACGGTGGTTAACGCACAAACTTCGGCTAAGGATGTATTGGCACTGGAGCCCGATGGTGTGTTTTTGTCAAACGGTCCGGGTGACCCGGAGCCATGTAATTATGCTATCGAAGCGATAAAGCACATAATAAATGCTGGTAAGCCAATATTTGGTATCTGTCTAGGGCATCAGTTGCTAGCGTTGGCCAGTGGCGCGTCTACCATTAAGATGAAGTTCGGTCACCACGGTGCGAATCATCCTGTGCTTGATCTGGCATCATCTACGGTGATGATCAGTAGCCAGAATCACGGCTTTGCCGTCGATGAAAATTCATTGCCAGACACGTTAAGAGCAACACATCGATCTCTGTTTGATGACAGCCTACAGGGAATTGAGCGAACCGATGCACCAGCCTTTGGTTTTCAAGGGCATCCTGAAGCAAGCCCTGGTCCGCATGATGTGGCACCTCTTTTTAACCGCTTTATTAACATGATTGAATCATACAAAAATGCCACGTCGTAACGACATAAACAGCATCCTCGTGATTGGTGCCGGCCCCATTGTAATCGGGCAGGCATGTGAGTTCGACTACTCCGGGGCGCAAGCCTGTAAGGCATTGCGTGAAGAGGGTTACCGGGTAATTCTGGTGAATTCTAATCCCGCTACCATCATGACTGACCCGGCGACGGCTGATGTTATTTACATAGAGCCGGTAGATTGGCGAGTGGTTGAAAAAATTATAGAGCGTGAAAAACCAGACGCTATTTTACCAACCATGGGCGGGCAGACTGGCCTGAACTGTGCGCTTGACCTGTTTAACAACGGTGTACTTGAAAAACATTCTGTAGAACTTATCGGCGCAAAGCCTGAAGCGATTGATCTTGCTGAAGACCGAGACAAGTTTCGCCACGCAATGACTGAAATTGGTCTGGCTACGCCAGCCGCGCAAATTGCCCACAGCATGGCAGAAGCTTTTGCAGGCCTTGAAATTATTGGCTTTCCAACAATCATACGGCCATCCTTCACGATGGGTGGCAGTGGCGGTGGTATTGCTTACAATCGGGAAGAATTTACCGAAATTTGTGAGCGTGGGTTATCGCTTTCTCCGACCACAGAAATCCTGATGGAGGAGTCAGTTCTGGGTTGGAAAGAATATGAAATGGAAGTCGTTCGCGATACCGCAGATAACTGCATTATTATTTGTTCCATTGAAAATCTGGATCCGATGGGTGTGCATACCGGTGATTCAATCACGGTGGCGCCGGCGCAAACATTGACTGATAAGGAATATCAGATCATGCGTAACGCCTCTATCGCCGTGTTGCGTAAGATCGGTGTCGAAACCGGTGGCTCAAATGTGCAGTTTGCTGTTAATCCTGAAGACGGCAGCCTAATTGTTATTGAAATGAACCCGCGGGTATCGCGATCATCCGCGTTAGCGTCAAAGGCTACCGGGTTTCCGATCGCCAGAGTAGCTGCAAAGCTTGCGGTGGGCTTTACGCTTGATGAATTGCGAAATGATATCACTGGTGGTGCGACGCCTGCGTCTTTTGAGCCGGCGATTGACTATGTAGTCACTAAAATTCCGCGATTTGCGTTTGAGAAATTCCCTGCCGCAGACGCGCGGCTCACCACTCAGATGAAATCTGTTGGTGAGGTGATGGCCATTGGCCGCAATCAGCAAGAGTCATTGCAAAAAGCACTAAGAGGATTGGAAGTCGGTGTTAGCGGTTTAGATGAAATACT
>JALZUX010000609.1 GCA_023301405.1 Granulosicoccaceae bacterium
ATATGCATAAAGTCATGCCGCGAGTTCTGCAGAACGTGCTGAATAGATACGATTTAAAATGAAATCGCCCTGATCTGTCGATTTAAGTCAGCCGACATCCAGTGGGGTTTGTGTGTATCTTCGCTTTGACGTGAAAGTATGTTAAGCGTTGAATACCTGGAAATTTTCATAGTTCACTTATCAACCGTGAGTTATTCAGCAGGCATGGTATAGAAATTTGCTATGCGTAAAGACAATAAATTGACGGGTGACTAAAAATTATGAGAAGTCGGTTGCATTTTTCAGCGAATTGGCCGTAATCAACTATTGGCAAGGATAATAACCGGCAGTAATCCTTGCTCGTTAAAACACTACATCGCATGGAAACGCAGATGAAAAACATTCGCAGTAATTTTATTTTTTCGACCGTTAAATCAAAGTTGTATCTCATCGCAGGCATGGTCATTGGCAGTCTGCTGCTAATTGTTGTGGTGCTTGGGTTTTCCCTGAAGAAGTTAGAGAGTGTTGAGAAGCTAAGTGTGGATGCCGCTTTGCTAGAGGTTGACATGCTAACGCTTCGGCGCCACGAGAAAGACTTCATATCAAGGGGTGACCTAAAGTATCAGGTGAAATTCTCGGATCGGGTTACTCAATTAAGTGACCGAATAGATTCAATAGGTACAAAGCTCAGTTCACTTGATGGGGATCTGGAATCACTCGATAGGGTTCGGCAATCGATGAAAGACTATGAGGTTGCTTTTAATAAGTTGGTTGCTCAGCGCACTGTTTTGGGTCTTGACCACGAGTCAGGTATGCACGGTGTGCTGCGAGCTGCTGTGCACGATGCTGAAACAGAGATTGATACTCTAGCAGATCAAGGGATGCTTGCCGGTATGTTAATGCTGCGTAGAAATGAAAAAGATTTTCTGCAGCGAAAAGACCTTAAATATCAAAACAAATTTACAGACAATTATAATAATTTATTGTCGCAAATGAAAAGTTCTGAAAACAAACCCGACAAAATGCGCAAGATAATCACGGCACTTGAAATCTACAAAACAGTGTTTCTGGAGCTAATAACGGGCTACCAACTTTTAGGATTGAGTCATACAGATGGAATTCATGGCAACTTGCGTAGTTCTGTTCATAGTGCAGAGGTGAATCTCACCGAGGTGGTAGGTGGTATTGGTGACATGGTTGAACAAGAACAACGTCGAATAGGAAAATTGGCAGTGGTAATTTTCTCGTTGGTCGCAATCGGACTGTCTGGTGCACTTCTATTTCTTGGCATTGGTATTCTTCGGCCAATCAATAAACTGGTGAAATCGATAACATCGGTCACGGAAACCTGTGATTTTAAAGTAACATCGGGGCTAACAGGAGGAAGTGAAATAGACGATGTCGGTAGGGCATTAGATGCACTATATGGAACTATCAACGGTTCTATCGCCCAAACAAGTGACGTGATGAATGCAATTTCACAGGGTGATTTTACCGTTCGAGCTGATCAGAGTCTGCGTGGGGACCTTGAGGCATTCCGGTTGCTGGTAAATGAAAGTGCTGATACGGTTAGCTTCAATCGTGAAGAGCTCAACAAGGTTATGATGGCGTTATCTGTTGGCGACTTTAAGCAGAGAATGGACAACCGGGTAGAGAAAAACTTCCGGGACAATGTCGATAAAGCCATGCAAACCATAGACTCAGCGGTACAAGAAACATCAGCAGTGATGAGCGCGTTAAGCAAGGGGGTCTTTTCCCAGAGATTGACTGTTGATTTACCTGGCGATCTTAGTTCCATGAAATTAAGCATAAACGCAACGATGCAGTCTTTGGAAGACGCGGTCGCAGAGATTGTCGATGTCTCACAGAGGCAGAGTACTGGAGATCTATCAAAAAGAATAAACGGAAAATACGAAGGCCAGATCGGAAGCTTGAAAGAAGTCATTAATATATCTATGGACAACCTCACCAGCATCATTGGCCAGCTACACCAGTCGGCTAATACGGTGTCGTCTGTGTCGTCTGGTATCGTCACAGGCAATAACAATATTGCCAGCCGCGCTTCAGACCAGACAGCCGCGCTGCATAGTGTTGTTTCAGCTATTGATGAGGTAACCGACTCGATAAAAACTACGGCGAGTAATGTAAATTTAGCCAACGATCTATCAGACGGTGCTATAGCGGTCGCCGGTGCGGGTGGCGCTGTAACGAAGCGGGCGATACTCGCGATGGAAGAGATCAAAAGTTCGAGTAATCAGATTGTTGATATCATCGAAGTCATAGATAGCATTGCGTTTCAAACTAATCTGCTGGCCCTGAATGCGTCGGTTGAGGCGGCTCGTGCCGGAACCCAGGGTAGGGGATTCGCCGTAGTCGCCAGCGAGGTTCGAGATTTGGCCGGCCGCAGTGCAAAAGCGGCTCAGGAGATTAAAGAGTTAATAAACGATAGTGTGGCAAAAATCGAAGACGGTGAGGCCTTAGTGAATGAGTCCGGAACGTCTCTTGATCAGATTGTGACCGAAGTGCAAAGGGTCAGTAATTTGATCTCAGGTATTTTGCTGGATACTGATAAGCAGGCAGGCTTGATCGATGGTGTAAATCAATCGGTAAAAAACATTGATGGTGCAGCGAAGCAAAGCTCCGGGTTGGCCAGTCAGACGTCAGAGGAGTCAGGGGCGCTATTGGAGAGCTCTAAAAACATGGGGTCGCTTGTTGGTTTCTTCACAACAAGCGGTAAATCCTTCCCCGGGGATTCCAAGGTGGTTGCTATCCGCTAGCAGTAAAGTGTTCTGCGACTGAGAAGCACGCTGTCGATGCACCCTGAATAGTCGGGGCGATCAGTTCCACGTAAGCGGTGATGTGGGCGATTGTGTGGTTAAGGATACCCGTAAGGGTCATTAGTGCATTGGCACAAGGGGATTTAACGCAAACCATTGACGCTGACTACAAAGGTGCATTCAATCAATTCCAGTGCGATGCAAATGAAACGGTGTCAAAGCTGTGGGAAGTTATCGGTGTGGTTCAAGGTGCATCCAGTGCCGTCGGAGTTGATGAGATCGTTAAAGGCAACATGAATCTCAACCAGTGTACTGAAAAACAAGCCCCGTATCTTGAGCAGACTACATCCTCAATGGATGAACTCACATCAACGGTGCGGCAGAATGCAGACAGTGCAAGCCAAGCCAATAAGCTTGCGGCAGCAGGCCGCCCGAGCTGGCGAACAGGGCCGATGATTTGCGGTGGTCGCAAGTGAAGTACGGGATCCGGCGCAACGATCTGCTAAAGCAGCAAAGGAGATAAAAGATCTGATTGACGATTCAGTGGGCAAGGTGAACGACGGTTCCCGATTAGTCGAGGAGTCGGGGCCAACACTGGATGAAATCGTAGTATCTGTAAAGCAGGTATCAGCTATCGTCTCGCAGATTGCCAATGCATCAGCAGAGCAAAGCGCCGGTATCGAACTAGTGAACAAATCCGTAATGCAGCTCGATACGATGACACAACAAAACGCAGTGTTAGTTGAAGAGGCCACCAGTGCCGCCGGGGTGATGGCGGAGCAGACACCGTCGATGCAAGGTTTAATGAGTTTCTTTTCCCTTCATGACCGTTCACGAAGCGTTAGATCATCTAAGCCGGAGCAAGCGGTTACGGTTAACCGTCGGGCAGCTTGATGTTTGTGAACCGGGAATTATCATGCGTATGCTGCGATCCACTTTCAGTTAATGGATCGATGGCGGTAAGACTTGATTAGCTGACTGCGGATCGTATTGCAATAGTCCATAGTCTGATTCTTCTTTGTTACAGGGTAATCTTAAGCAATTTGATTGTCACATCTGCTGGATCAGGCCGTATTTATTACTGAGTTAACGGGACAGCAGTGATATTTTATAGTGATGGATTGCTAATGGTGTCTTACAATGGTGGTTCATCGGCTAACGGAATTATTAAATGTTTGGGCAAATAGAAGGCACTGGCTATGAAGTTTTGCACACTGAATTTAATTCCTGTCATGTAGGGCACGCCC
Source organism: Granulosicoccaceae bacterium (assembly GCA_023301405.1). Classification (GTDB taxonomy): domain Bacteria; phylum Pseudomonadota; class Gammaproteobacteria; order Granulosicoccales; family Granulosicoccaceae. Next base: position 4,004 of record JALZUX010000609.1, read on the forward strand.
GGGTTGAGCGTCTCTGGACTGGCTCGCGCTGGGCTGAGGGGCCGGCGTGGTTCGCAGCCGGGCGCTATCTGGTTTGGTCTGATATCCCCAACGAAAGAATGATGCGATGGGATGAAACTTCCGGTCATGTGTCTGTGTTTCGCGACCGTTCAAATAACAGCAACGGCAATACCATCGATTCACAAGGTCGGCTTGTCACTTGTGAACATCTTACACGGCGGGTTACACGCACAGAGCACAACGGTAGCGTCAGTGTGCTTGCTGATC
>JALZUX010000610.1 GCA_023301405.1 Granulosicoccaceae bacterium
TGCGCGGGGGCAACGACTTCACCTTCAATATAGTTGTCGGTGATGTCTAGCATGCCTCGCAGGAAGGTCTGGTAGCAGCTGATCACTTCTTTCATCAGTACTTCACGTGATGCATTAGCGGGCGGTTGCTTTACAACAAAACCACCTTTTGAACCAACAGGCACAATGACTGAGTTTTTGACCATTTGGGCTTTCATCAAGCCAAGTACTTCGGTGCGGAAATCTTCGCGTCGATCTGACCAGCGCAATCCGCCACGGGCGACTTTTCCGCCGCGTAAATGCACTGCTTCAACTCGTGGTGAACAGACAAATATTTCGAATTCAGGGCAGGGTAACGGGACGCCTTCAATGAGTGAAGGGATCAATTTAATAGACAGGTATTCTCGTGATTCGCCATTGTCAGAGGTTTTAAAGTAGTTGGTTCTGGCGGTCGCGGCGATCGCGTTATTGAAAGTGCGCAATATACGATCTTCATCAAGGCTGACTACTTGATCAAGCTGAGTTGAAAATGAGTCTGCAATAGAGTCAACGCTGTGGTCTGTGAGTGCCGGGTTAAATCGTTGTTCAAAATGTTGTACAGCAAGCTTGACGAGTGAGCTATTGTTGATCAGGCAGTTTGTCATGTAGTCTTGTGAATAGGGGATCTTTATCTGCAACAGGTATTTGCAGTAGCAGCGCAAGATGGTGGTTTGTCGCCAGTTAAGGCCTGCTGTTAATACCAGTTGGTTAAAGCCGTCGTCGTCGATCTCGCCGTGCCACACATTAAGAAATGTTTGCTGGAAATCTTCAGCTATTTCTGCCACGGGCACATTTTCGGCATCAGGGTGGTGCAGGGTGAAGACACGAATGTTCAGTGTCTCGTCGGCCGTTTTTAATTCATACGGTTGCTCACCGTTGACCGGCACGCCCATGTTCTCAAGAATATGAATGGTCTTTGACAACGGTACTTCGGTATCGCCGTGATAAATGTTAAAGCCGATCTCGGTAGATGAATGTGTTTCGTCACGATAAAACAAGACGTCCAGTGATTGCTGCTGCACGTTGCGTAAGATCGCGATGTCACGAGTGGCTGTTGCTGTGTCGTATTGTTCTTTATACGATGCGGGTATGCTGCGGGACAGCTCAAGGGTTAACTCGCTGAATTTTTCGGTTTCTGTAGTGTCGGTGAGTGAGTCCACCAACGCGTCGCGAAGTTTGTCATCCCAGTTCTGGGCGGCATCTATGATGGCTTGTTCAATGACTGAAAAGTCAGCATCTTCAATGGTGCCGTTTTTATTTGGTGTACGCACGAAGAAACGTAGCCGTGCAAGGGTATTTTCAGACGACAGGGTGACATCAAATTCGACATTGTCTGCGTTTAATGATTGCAGCAGTATTTCTTGAATTTTATGACGTAACTCCCGCGTGTAGATGTCGCTGGGGATATAAACAAAGCAGGTGGCAAACCTGTTGAACCGCCCTTGAAGTCCAAACAAACGTATACGCGGATGATGCAGCAGGGTCATGATTCCGCGTGAGATTGCCGTGATGTTGGCTTCATCTGATTGAAGCAGCATGTCGCGGGGTAGCCCTTCCAGTGTGCTAATTAGAATTTTACCGTCGTGTGCACCGGGATTAATTTCTGACTTCGCAACGATATTTAATGACTTGTGTCGAAGCAGCGGAATAGAGTCGATGTCAGTGCTTTCTGCTCGTGAGGTGAAAAACCCGGTGACGACACACGTACCATTGGCTTTGCCTTGATCATCAATGCGCCTGAACGTGATCACGTCCATTGGTTTTGGCCACATGACCGGCGCCTTGGTAATTGACTTGGTTACAAGTAGTAACTCGTTAGCGGTTTGGGTTAGCTCTTGCTGAGGTATGTATTTAAAGAGCGCATCCGTGGCTGAGCCGGCGCGCAGCAGGCCATAAGCACTGTCTTGTAGTACGGTGATGTTGCCGCTTGACTCTGTAACTTCACAGTAACCGGTAAACGTAAAATGGTAGCGTTGTAACCATTCGATAAAATCACATGATTCAGCGGTGTCAAAGTGGCCATCGACGGAATGTCGCAGCCTCTCGTTAGCGGCACTGCAGGCCGCTTTCATAGGCTCCCAGTCATCGCAGACTAAATTTACAAAGCGAATAACCTCGCGGATATCAGCTTCTAGTTGTTCGAATACCGATTCATCAAATATCCGATCAATATGCAACTGCATAAAAGATTCTGTCACCGCGTGATTGGTGCTGGAGTGCACCATGGAATCCAGTTGGCCATCGGGCTGTCTGAGCACCGAAAAAATCGGGTGAATAAACTGGTTGATGCTGTAGCCGTGGTTGGTAATTGCCAGTGCTACTGATCGAACTAAAAACGGTTTGTCAGCGGTGACAATCTCGATGGTAGTCTGATGTGACTCCCATCCGTTTTCGCTGGTTGTCGGGTTGTAAATGCGGATCAGGCAATCGTCGTCTTTTCGCCTCAAGGCAAAATTCCAATGAGAAATCGCTGCAGCATTTAGTTCGTCAACAGGGCGGTTGACGATGTCCTCGTGGGGCACGCTGGCGTAGTAGTGACGAACAAGGTCAGACTGATCAGCAAGGTAATCAGCGGTGCGTAACGGATTGTTGAATTCGGAAATTGCCATCTCTTTGCGTTTAGACGCTGAAGTGCCGGGCATTATTCTCTCCACACGAGACGTTTACAAGTAGTAACGGTACGGCTTCGGGCGAATTTCAACAATTGCTGAAAAGGGCACTAAACCAATAGTCATTATCGGGTAGCGGCATATAGCGCGCACCATTGACGTTTTTTTGTGATGTCGATCAAGGTGTGGAGTGTGCTTCACCGCATCTGTGCGCGTAAGCCATTGATCGTGCTTGTTCACTGTTGTTTACGTCAGAAAATTGAAATGCGGCGGGTAAGAGTTCTTAACAAGACTTGGCACAGGGGTGATCAACGCCACCCCGGTAACCGATACGTTGGTTGGGGCTAGCCCAGCAATGCGCGAGTTTGGTCGGCTGGAAGCCGGGGGCCAAAGTGGGTGACGATTTTCGAGCCAGCGCGACAGGCCAGTTCTGCTGACTGGGCGAAATCCATGCCGTGGGTCAGCCCGTAGAGAAAAGCTCCGGCAAACATATCACCAGCGCCATTGGTGTCGACCACCTCGACTTTCTGAGTGGGAATTTTATGCATGGTCTCACCATCGAAGGCCAGTGCACCTTCAGCACCAACGGTGATGGCGAATCGGCGTGATAATTTTTTAAGCGCTTCTGCAGCGGCTTCAACGTTGTCGGTTTTGGTCATCAACGTGGCCTCGTCTTCATTGCAAAACAATAAGTCAAGGTTATCTGAAGCCATTTCCAGTAAGCCATCGCCGAAGAAATTGACCATGTTGGGATCACTTAAGGTGAGTACTGTTGGCACGCCGGCTTCTTTGGCAATAGCGGCGGCTTTGATCGCGGCGGCTTTTCCGGTGGGGGAGGCGACCAGGTAGCCTTCCATATAGACAAATTTTGAATTGGCGATTGCTTCGGGGGAAACCTCGGATTCGGATAAGTTAACCGTCACGCCCAGGTAGGTGTTCATGGTCCGGTCAGCGTCAGGGGTGACCATCACAATGCATTTACCGGTATTGCCGTCATCGCGCTGTTGATTGTCCAGGTTGGTGTCTACGCTGCAATCTTTCATGTCAGCGAGGTAAAAATCACCCCAGTCGTCATTGGCTACCTTGCAGCTGTAAAAGCCGTTGCCGCCCAGCTGTGCCAGCGCGATGACGGTATTTGCGGCAGAGCCACCGCTGGCTTTTTTGTGTGACAAATCACTGAGTTGACCGACTAGCTCGTGGTGACGGTCCTCCTCTATAAGAGTCATCAGGCCTTTGTCGACGGCCAGTGCTGACAGTTTTTCGTCTGAGACTTTGTATTCTAAGTCAACAAGGGCGTTGCCAATACCGTACAAATCGTATTGCTTCATGTGTTCTCCGTGCGGGGGTGGAAGGGGGGATTGAGGGGTGAATTGTGGTCGCCCGATTCCCCGGGCATTTTATCAGTGGGGATATTAGACCAGTTGAGTTATTCGTGCAGCTGCAAAGCGGATGTGTGGCGATCACAACTTCAAGGCCATACTGGTGTAAAATAACTGCATCGGCTATTTAATTCGCCGGCACTTCTATACCATCCGCTATTAGCTAATCGAAAAAACGGAATACTACTCACATGCGTTCTCACTACTGCGGCGTTGTCGACGCGGCATTTATTGACCAACAAGTTACCCTGTGCGGCTGGGTGCACAAGCGCCGTGATCACGGTGGGGTCATATTTATCGATTTGCGTGATCGGGAAGGTCTGATCCAGGTGGTGGTCGATCCCGACACCGCCGAAATCTTTGCCATCGCTGAGCAAATCAGAAATGAGTACGTTCTAAAAGTAACCGGTCGGGTGCGAAATCGACCGGCTGGAACCACCAATGAAGGCATGAAAACCGGCCAGATTGAAGTGCTGGCCAAAGGGCTAGAGGTGCTTAACGCCGCCGAGACCCCACCGTTTCAACTTGATGATGACGACGTGCAAGAAGAAACCCGCATGCGCTATCGCTACATTGATTTGCGTCGGCCCAAAATGCAGGAGCGCATGAGATTGCGTTCAGCGGTGACCCGCGCGCTGCGTACCTCACTTGATGCACAAGGGTTTCTTGACGTTGAAACGCCTATCCTGACCCGCGCCACCCCTGAAGGTGCTCGTGATTATCTCGTGCCAAGCCGTACTCATCAAGGTGACTTTTTCGCACTGCCGCAGTCGCCACAACTGTTTAAGCAAATTCTGATGATGAGCGGTATTGACCGTTATTATCAGTTTGCACGCTGTTTTCGCGATGAAGATTTACGCGCTGATCGTCAGCCGGAGTTTTCACAGCTTGATATGGAGCTGAGCTTCGTTGAAGAAAAAGACATCATGGAAGTGACCGAACGCATGATGCGTGAGCTTTTCGCCAGCCAGCTTAACGTTACATTGCCTGATCCATTCCCCACCATGACTTACGCAGAAGCCATGTTGCGTTATGGTTCAGATAAGCCTGATCTACGCATTGATCTGGAGCTAGTAGAGCTCTCGGAAGAACTAAAAGACGTTGAGTTCAAAGTGTTCTCTGGTCCGGCAGCCGATCCTAATAGCCGTGTGACTGGGCTACGAGTGCCCAATGGTTGTAAGCTCAGCCGCAAAGAGATCGATGTGTATACCGAGTTTGTCGGACGTTATGGTGCTAAAGGTCTGGCTTACATTAAGTGCAACGATATAAGCACGGGTAAAGAAGGGCTGCAGTCGCCGATCGTTAAAAATCTAGACGACAAAGCACTGGCCAGTATCATTGAGCGCACTGGCGCACAAACCGGTGACCTGATTTTCTTTGGGGCCGGTAAATCCAGTGTCGTAAGTGATTCGCTTGGAGCGCTGCGGGTAAAGCTGGGTAACGACCTTGGCATGGTGACTGAGGGTTGGCGTCCACTTTGGGTGGTAGACTTCCCGATGTTTGAATACGATGAAGGTGCAAAGCGTTGGAGTGCGATGCATCATCCGTTTACTGCTCCGGCGTCCACTGACCTTGAACAGCTGCGTAGTGATCCGGGTGGGGCATTGTCACGTGCTTATGACATGGTGCTAAACGGTACTGAGCTAGGTGGTGGTTCAATTCGTATTCACGATGCCTCTATGCAGCAACAGGTGCTTGAGTTGTTGGGTATTGGTGACGAAGAGGCAGAGGATAAATTTGGCTTCCTGCTGAAGGCGTTGCGCTTTGGTGCGCCACCGCATGGCGGCATTGCATTTGGTATTGATCGATTAGTGATGCTGATGGCTGGCGCCACCACGTTGCGTGATGTCATGGCCTTCCCTAAAACTCAAAGTGCCAGTTGCTTGCTGACTGACGCGCCAGGTGAGGTGTCTGAGCGGCAAATGAAAGAGCTTGGTTTGCGACCTCGAGCTAAGCCTGCTGCCAGTACCTAAAAGTAGTAAGTCTGACTCGCACTGGGGATAAGTAGTGGCCTATCGCCGTGCTGAATCTGTATTGGTACTGATTGTCACCAGCAGCAACGAAGTGTTGCTGCTGAAACGCAAGCCGCCACCCTCCTTTTGGCAATCAGTCACTGGCACGCTGGAAGCAAATGAGCTTCCGGCGGCGGCGGCTGTTCGGGAGCTTGCCGAGGAAACCGGCATTAGCGGGGTTGATCTGGTTGACTGTCAGTTTCAGTCTGAGTTCGAGATCCTTCCGCAATGGCGTGGTCGATACGCTCCGGGTGTGACCAAAAATACTGAACACGTTTTTCTGTGTAATCTGCCCTTTAAACCATTACAGGTTACGCTCGCGGCTGATGAGCACAGTGAGTATCAGTGGTTGTCCGTTGAGCAGGCAATAGAGATGGTTTGGTCGCCTACCAATCGTGCGGCACTGGAAAAATTTGTCCTGAATCAATAGTAAATTGGCGCGAGATTTCATTTTCCCTGTAATTGCTGGCTGAGAGTTTCAGTCAGATCGGTTAAAATATGGCGACGAGCGCCGGGCGGCCTGCCCGAGATCATTACCAAGACAGATTCAGAAAGAGAGAGATATGGCTGGGCATAGTAAATGGGCCAACATTCAGCATCGCAAAAAAGCGCAAGACAATAAGCGCGGCAAGCTGTTTACGCGATTGATTCGTGAAATCACCGTTGCCTCCCGAATGGGTGGGTCTGATCTGGCCGCTAATCCGCGTTTGCGTTTGGCCGTTGACAAGGCGTTGGGCGGCAATATGCCAAAAGACACCATCGACCGTGCGGTAAAAAAAGGCGCTGGTGAACTGGATGATGTTCAGTACGAAGAAATTACCTACGAGGGCTATGGGCACGGCGGTGTGGCAATAATGGTAGAAACCATGACTGACAACCGCAACCGAACCGTAGCCGAAGTGCGCCATGCGTTTACCAAGTTTGGTGGCAACATGGGCACTGACGGGTCAGTCTCTTATATGTTTAATACCATGGGTGTGTTGTCATATGCTGAAGGCAGTGACGAAGACGCGCTAATGGAAGCCGCGCTTGAAGCTGGTGCAGAAGATGTCGTCACCAGCGACGATGGCTCGGTTGAAGTGATCACCACGGCAGCAACCTTCGTTGATGTCAAAGAGGCGATGGTAGCGGCGGGTCACGAGCCAGAGCTTGCCGAAGTCACCAAGCGCGCTGATAACGAAATTGCTGTTGATGCAGATCACGGCGTAAAATTACTTAAGTTACTGGATGTGATCGAAGAGCTTGATGATGTGCAAGAGGTATATAACAACGCCGAGATACCCGCTGAAGCATACGGGTCTGAGTAACTTACCCGCAGATTTATTGGTGAATATTGGTGGGTGTATCGTTCGTATCGGTGCTTATGCTTTGTTTGCAGTGACCACTAAATTGCGAAAAAGTGACGTCGCTATTATGACTTCACCAGGTAGTGCTCAATGAGGCGTATCCTTGGCATTGATCCGGGCTCGGTGATCACCGGCTGGGGCATCATCGACTCAGATGGTGTCAGAGACTTCCATGTCGGTCATGGTTGCATAAAAGTTGAAGGCGACAACCTGCCTGAAAAGCTGGGTCATATTTTGTACGAAGTCGGGTGTCTTATTGATCATTGGGCACCAGCTGAAGTAGGTGTTGAAGAAGTTTTTGTCAGTAAAAACCCGATGTCGGCGTTAAAGCTTGGGCAGGCTCGCGGAGCTGCAATTTGTGCTGCTGTGCAGCGGGGTTTGCCAGTAGCAGAGTATTCTGCACGCACCGTCAAGCAAGCTGCTGTGGGTTATGGCGCTGCCGGTAAAGACCAGATGCAGGAAATGATTCGAGTGCTCTTATCGTTGCCTGCATTGCCTGCTTCCGATGCGGCTGACGGTCTTGCTGTGGCGATGTGCCATGCGCATAGCGTCAGCAACGCAAAAGTGGTTGCCAAAGACGGCACGATAAAAGAAATGCCATCACTCACCAGGCGCGGCAGTGGTAAGCGTCGTGCAAAACGTTGGGTTAGTATTCCATGATAGGTCGAATCGCAGGTACGTTGGTTTATCGACAGCCACCGCAGTTACTGGTTGATTGCAATGGTGTAGGTTATGAAATAGAAGCACCTATGCCGGTATTTTATGATTTGCCGCAGCCGGGTGAAAAGGTGGTTTTGTTTATCCACATGGTGGTGCGTGAAGATGCGCAACTGCTGTATGGCTTCAGTAGCCTTGAGCAACGGGCTATGTTTCGTGAGTTGATTAAAGTGAATGGAGTGGGCGCTAAAATGGCGGTCGCGATTTTATCGGGCTTATCCGCCGAAGAATTCTCCTTGTGCATATCAACGCAAGATGTCGTCGCGTTAACCCGCTTACCGGGCATTGGTAAAAAGACTGCCGAGCGGCTGATTGTTGAAATGCAGGATCGCATTGGTAAGCTTGCTGCAGACCAGCCACCAGTGGCTGCAGGTGACGTCAGCGCACTGGTGGCGGGCAGTGGGCGCAGCCAGGCTATCGCTGCTCTTGAGGCGTTAGGATTTAAAAGTGCAGAAGCACAGCGTATGGTTAAATCCTCGAAAGGGGAGACTGTTGAAGATATCGTCCGCGATGCACTGAAAATGGTGTCATCGAAGTAGACGCGTCGGCAAGGTTCAATCTGCTGTTACAGTATTACCACGCAAATGATTGGCGAACAGACAGGTATTAAATGCAATGAGCACCGAGTTCGATAACGTCGATCGCGTCTTTGATGCGAATGAAAGATCGGAAGATGCACAAGAACGCGCGATGCGGCCGCAAACACTGGCTGACTACAAAGGTCAGCCTGTTGTGTCTGAGCAAATGGAAATTTTTATCGGTGCGGCCCGCTCTCGCGCCGAGTCGCTTGATCATCTGTTGATTTTCGGGCCGCCCGGATTGGGCAAAACCACACTCGCTAATATTGTTGCCAACGAACTTGAAGTCAGCATCCGCCATACCTCCGGGCCGGTGATTGAGCGTGCTGGAGACCTTGCCGCATTGCTGACCAATCTTGATAAAAATGACGTACTTTTCATCGATGAAATTCATCGACTGCCTGCTGCTATTGAGGAAGTCTTGTATCCGGCGATGGAAGATTTTCAGTTGGATATCATGATAGGCGAGGGGCCGGCAGCAAGGTCAATCAAAATAGATTTGCCGCCCTTTACACTGGTTGGTGCCACAACCAGGGCAGGGTTACTGACATCGCCGCTGCGGGATCGGTTCGGTATTGTGCAACGCCTGGAGTTTTATCAGATTGGTGATCTAGCGCGCATCGTAAGCAGATCTGCCAATGTGTTGAAGGTGCCGATAGACGAAGAGGGCGCTACTGAAATCGCCCGTCGTGCGCGCGGCACCCCGCGTATCGCCAACCGATTGTTAAGGCGGGTGCGGGACTACGCCCAAATCAGGGGCAACGGTGCCATTGATCAGTCAACCGCCAATTCAGCACTGAACATGCTGAACGTGGATGAGTTGGGGCTCGATAATATGGATCGTCGCCTGTTATTTGCGATTATCGAGAAATTCGACGGCGGGCCGGTGGGGCTTGATAATCTGGGGGCGGCAATTGGTGAGGAAACCGGCACTATTGAAGAGGTGATCGAGCCTTACTTGATTCAGCAAGGGTTTTTGATGCGCACCCCGCGTGGGCGTACAGTGACACGCGCAGCTTGTGTGCACTTAGGATTACCAGTGCCGCTGCAATCTGAGGCTGAAAACAGTGATTTATTTGGTACTCGTAGCCGCTGATTTCAGAAGAAACCGTGCAGTAGTTTTTCGTTGGGCTGGTGGCTGTCAGGCCCTACGTGGTACCTTACAATTCTGTATCGTAATTGAGCCAGAACGTAAACGTCCCTAGCATCACGGGTCTGCCATCGTAGCGAGGTTGGCTGCGATATGACAAATACAGGAAACAAACCGGTTTACTCGCTAGACGTTCGTGTTTACTACGAAGACACAGATTTTGGTGGAGTAGTTTATTACGCCAACTATCTGAAGTTTATGGAGCGTGCGCGCACTGAATATTTGCGAACTCTGGGGTTTGATCAGAGTCTGTTATTTGGTGAGCAGCGGCGAATGTTTGTGGTGCGGTCGGCTGACGTTCAATTTGTGTCACCGGCAAGGTTCGACGATGTGTTGTCAGTAACCGCTGAGGTGGTTAAGGTGCGGCGGGCCAGTATGGAATTTGTGCAACAATGCACGGCTGTGCGCTCCACTGCAAACGATACATCGGGTGGTTCTTCCAGTGATCTGGTGGCGACGGGCAAGATCCTCATCGCTTGTCTGGATGCTGATTCTTTTAAACCCTGTGCAATGCCAGGGGCTTTGAAAATGGTACTGGACAGTTGAATACAGATTTCTCTTTTTGGCATTTAGTGTTGTCCGCCGGACCAGTGGTCAAGCTGGTGATGTTAGTGCTGCTGTTGACCTCCATTATTTCGTGGATGATCATTTACAGTAAAAGCCGGCAATTATCCCGTGCAACGAAAAACGCGACTGCCTTCGAGAATGAATTCTGGAGCGGTGCTGATGCCAATCAAATGTATCAGCAGCTGCGCAGCAGTGATGTCACTCTGGTGGGTATGGAGCATGTTTTTGAACGTGGTTTTTCTGAGTTTGCCCGGCTAGTTAAGCAAACCAATGATTCTGAAACCGTTGTTGATGGATCATACCGGGCGATGAAGATAGCCTTGTCCCGTGAGACAGATGCCGTAGAGCAGCATTTATCGTTTTTAGCAACCGTTGGATCAACCGCACCTTACATAGGCTTGTTTGGTACCGTCTGGGGCATCATGAATTCTTTTACGGCCCTTGCAAACGTGCAGCAAGCCACGTTGCAGATGGTAGCGCCAGGCATAGCAGAGGCACTTATTGCAACAGCGATCGGTTTGTTTGCGGCGATTCCGGCCGTTGTTTCCTATAATCGCTTGAGCAACCAGTCAGATCGATTATTAAATCGCTATGACAATTTCATGGAAGAATTCGCCGCGGTACTGCAAAGACAAGTGTTGCGTCGCAGCGGTGCGGCAGTTAGATAATGGCGCGTTATCGAGAGCGGCGACAGAAGCGCGCCTTAATGTCTGAAATGAATGTGGTGCCCTACATCGATGTCATGTTGGTGCTGCTGGTAATCTTTATGATTACCGCGCCGCTACTAACCACAGGGGTTGAAGTGGATTTACCAAACAGCGCCGCAAAGCCGGTTAACGCAGAAGAGCAGTCTGACCCGTTGGTGTTGTCGGTGAGCGGGATTGGCGAATGGTTCATAAATGTGGGTGATAATCAGGATCAACCTATAGACAGCGACACGGCACTGCAATTAGTTGCTGAAGCGCTTCGTCTAGAGCCAAATCGCGGTGTGATGGTGGCTGCAGATGAAAATATAAATTACGGCATGGTGATGGAGGCGATGGTGACTCTGCAGGGGGCCGGGGCTGATAAGGTTCAGCTGATGAGCGACCCTCCGCAATAGCTGCAACTCATGGTGATTTTGTTAACAGCACATTGCAAACGACAATCGAAAATGATTGTAGCTTTAACGGCGGAATTGGTTTCTATCAATTCAACGTCCTATGTGGCTGTCCGAGAACAAGGGGCGTCGCGAGGGCGCGAGATGTTGAGTCAGATATGCCGATCGATAGAGGCGAATAGGTATTCTTCTTTAACGAAAGCGATCGTGAAAACCGGCCAAAAGACCGCGCCCGCAGTAGATCATAGTTCTCGCACAGTTACTTATGGACACTGTCATGCTTGAGCTTTTCCGGCAGCACCCGTTCGGGTTGATATTGTCAGTCATCGGGCATGTGGCCATCGGTGGTTTTCTGTTTGTGGCACTCGAGAGTGAGTTCGGCGATGAGGTAACCAGCCCCGGCGATGATATAGAGATCGTCCAAGCGGTGTTGGTCAATACCCCTGAGGTAAC
>JALZUX010000611.1 GCA_023301405.1 Granulosicoccaceae bacterium
GTAACAGCAAGCTGGTCAAGTTGCACATCAAAACCGTCGCCACTATCGACAAACTCCGGTACCTGATCAAGCAATTCAGCCTGAATATCCAACAACACACCACCATCATCAGCGCCGACTTGCAACGGATCGTCAAGGTTTTGCACCAACTCTATGGTTTCGCCAACCGCATCAGAATCGTCGAGTAAGTTGTCTGACAAGGTATTCGCGTTCAAAAAACTTGCGTCTACGTCTGAGTCTACCGTCAGTTGGTCAAAGGTCACCAGCGGCGATTCGCCACCAAGTTCAGCGCTTAGGTCAAGTTCTACACCTTCCTCTAAACCAGTGTTTCTTGCTATTGCACTGGAAACCCCAACGCCACTCTGGGCGTCAGCGCTCTGGATAATCGCAGGAACGGGTGCGATCAGCTCATTTTGCTGAGCAGCAAAAACCGGAGGGTCAAGGAGCACCGTGTATTCTCGAACAAATCGCTCACCTAAAGGAGAGTCAACCTGAAGCAGGAAGCTCAAGAAGGGCTCGACAATCGGCCCATTACTGGTGACTTTCACCACGGGCACACCGTCAGGCCGTCGCTCGACAACAAAACGTATTGCATCCAATGACTGTGCTCGTTGCAGACCAGCCGCAGCAAAAGCCTGTGCAGGTGCCAATCCTACACTGACACCATCAAGCTCGCCCGGAGCAAACGACAGGATATTGATTTCCGCATCCAGCGTTTGATTGAGAGCCGAATACATTTCAATTTCACCCAGACTCAGGGCTTGAGTGTTTGCAGATATTGTTGCCAGACTCATACTGACAGCGGCTGCAATGACTAGTTTACGCACGTTTTATCGATCTCTTGTTATATGCTCAAGGCTTTGTCAGATCGGGGAATTCAGTTTACTGCTCAGTATTCTTCGGTGCACAACCTGCACAAACCGAAGTAATTTCCAACTGAGGACTCTCTGATACACCCGACTCAATATCGGCACTATTGTATTTTATTATTCGCCTAACGACTGGCTCCAGTACCCAAAAAGGCCCTCGAGACTCTATGTCAAACTTCCGTCCACTATTGATATAGTACGAGCTAGCCAATTAGGCAACTCAGGGCGGCACAATTTCTGGCCGCCGAAAGCCCTGATTTATCAAACTACTATTTTATCAAACGGACTGTAACCTACTGAAGATGTTACTCCTTAGGCCATTGCGCGTTAAGTCCAACAGGCTGTACCTGTGCGGGGACGCACAAAAAGAATTTTTAGATTCTTCACAATTATCGCGCGGATCCGGGCGATCCGCGCCTTAGTTACTGACGGGAAAGGCTTTCTTACCCACGCGCCTGCAGCAGCCTGATCATACGACGCAATGGCTCAGCAGCACCCCATAACAGTTGATCACCAACGGTGAAAGCAGACAAGTACTCCGGCCCCATGCTTAACTTACGCAATCGCCCGACTGGCGTCGACAATGTGCCGCTTACAGCCGCCGGTGATAACCGGGCAATAGAATCAGCACGATTATTGGGCACTACCTCAACCCATTCGTTGCCATCAGCCAGAATTTGTTCGATTTCTGCAAGCGGGATGTCTTTGCGCAGCTTTATTGTCAATGCCTGAGAATGACAGCGCATCGCACCAACCCGCACACACAAGCCATCGATAGGGATTAGATTGGAATCATCGCGACCTAAAATTTTATTCGTCTCGACCTGAGCTTTCCATTCTTCACGGCTTTGCCCATTCTCAAGGTCTGAGTCAATCCAGGTAATCAAGCTACCCGCCAATGCGGCACCGCACTCGGTGGTCGGTAGATCTGCCGATCGCAATGTATCAGTAATGCTGGTGTCGATATCAATGATCGAACTATCAGCAGTTGTCAGGGCCTGCGCCACTGACCCATGCAATACTCCCATTTGAGCAATGAGCTCACGCATGCTTCGGGCACCACCGCCAGATGCCGCTTGGTAGGTCATCGCGGTCACCCACTCAATGGCATCTGCCCGGAACAAACCGGCAAGTGACATCATCATCAGACTAACGGTGCAATTGCCACCAATGAAATCACGCTTGCCGCTGTCCAACGCTTCGTTGATTACGTTCAGGTTCACTGGCTCAAGAATGATAGTGCTGTCGTCGACCGTTCTGAGAGTAGATGCTGCATCAATCCAATAGCCGTTCCATCCCCGGCGGCGCAATTCACCGTGAACATCTCGGGTGTAGTCTCCACCCTGACAGGTAATCACAGCATCTAAAGCGGAAATGGCGTCAAGATCATGGGCATCAACCAATGTGGTTTCACCGTGACCAATATCGGGTCCAGCTTGCCCGGCTTGTGAGGTCGAGAAAAAAGTCGCTTCAATATGATCAAAGTCACTTTCTTCCCGCATGCGTTGCATCAGCACAGAACCAACCATTCCGCGCCAGCCAACGATTCCTACTTTCATTTCATTTCCTGGTGTTTGTTGGCTCACCCGCTGTAATCAGCCTAGCCAACAAAGGTTAAACGGCTTAGCACTATATATAAGTTTGCAGCTTAAAACCGACCTTTTACTCACAGAGCACAGCCAAACCATGCCAGATCAACCATCAATCAAAAATAACCACTGGAAATGAATGCAGCTTTCGCTATCTCTGTGCCTAATTTACAACAAAGGTAAAGCGCTGCCA
>JALZUX010000612.1 GCA_023301405.1 Granulosicoccaceae bacterium
ATCCACCAAGCGCTGGCGCAAGGTAATAATACAGTGCCAATGGCGATGCTTGCTGATTAGTGCTTGTATTTGAAAGCGCCGCGAACCCCGATGAATAGTGCGGTGGATGCGCCGTAGGCTTATCCACCCTACCGTGGTTGTGGGTTTATTCGTTGTGTGGAGAAGCTAGCTTTCTTCTCTTACTTGAAGATACGGCGATATATTTTCAAACTAAAAGCCATAGAATCTATTCAGATAATTTTACAGAGCTAAACAGAAATAATTTAAATAAATAAACTAAAACCCTATAGATATCAGGCTACATGACTATTCTAGGTGCCCCTGTCGTGCCTATAAATTAACGACGGGGGTAGGGGCTCGAAGGCAACACCGGGTATTTAAGCACTACCGACACTGACACCGACGCGATAGGTGTGCTCTGAATAGTTGCAACCAATCAAGTCAATACATACTGTCATCGATATCATTGATGATTGCTTGCTTAATGCGATTAACTTCTTCCTCAGGTATTTTCCGATGGTGTGACATCAACTCTCCGAGCGTGGGTACTGATTTCTGAGATTGGAAAGTCGTTGGATCCCATAACTTTGATCGCAAAATTGCTTTAGCACAATGACCATAAGCTTCTTCTACGTCGATAATGACTACAAGCTGGGGCAGTTTGCCTTTTACACTGAACGGGGCAAGCAATTCTGGATCATGGCTGATCTGGGCGCGGCCATTTACGCGAAGTGTTATGGATACGCCCGGGATCATGAACAACAGCGATACCTGCGGTGACTGCACGATGTTTCTCATGGTGTCGTATCGGCGATTCCCCGGGCGATCAGGCAGTAGCAGGGTAGATTCATTTGCTACCGTGATGAACCCTGCAGGGTCACCGCGTGGCGACAGGTCTGTTTTGCGTTCGGCATTTTGTGATGACAGGCAGCAGAAAGGCGACTGAGCTATAAATTGTTTCATGGGTTCGGTAATAACCGATGTGGCTTTTGCCCACACACTTTCGCTGGTGTCGCCGCACAACGAGCGAAGCTTTTTCTCGTCATCAATGAGGTATTCGGGTCGAATGGTTAGATCTTTCATTATTTTTGCCTTTCTCCTGAAGCTACTGTGTTAATTTAATGCTCTGTTTCGCTTAGATATTCAGTTGATCGTTTGATAAGTGGGGAACTAATTGCTTATAGGATACTCGTATGTCTACCTATTAGTAGGTTAGTTTCATTTTTAAGTAAAAACCACTAAATAATGGAAATTGAAATGAAGAACGGAAAAATAGCAAACTACACCGCAGCAACGTTCACCTGTAGCCAGTGCAGTAACAGCATACAGACGCGCTCAACCGGCCCGAGCGACTCAAGTGTTGAAACTTGCTCGAACTGCCATCCTGCCTATACCGGAAAGCAACGTACAAGTGTAAGCTCAAATCGCATAGACGCCTTCAACGGCCGTTACCGCACAGCTTTATGAAGTCCGCAACGTTCTTGACAAGGCGTGACTATAAGTGAACAACAATTTTAATACGGAGCATCACTCAACATGAAAAGACATGACGCATTCACAGGTGCTTTGGTGGCAGATGCTGCGGGTATGGGCCTTCATTGGTTGTATGATCAAGAGCAGATCAAGCTGGTTGAGGCCACTGGTAGTTTATTGTTTCGGCAACCGGACGCCAACGTGTTCGCAGACAAACGCGGGTATTTTGCCCACGCGGCCCGCCGTGCGGGTGAACTGTCGCACTATGGCGAGTCAGCTCGCATCGCCGGTGCAGTCGCTTTGGGTAAAGGCTATACAACCAGTGATCATCGAAGCGAATTTATGGCGTCATTCGGGCCTTGCGGTAGCTACCACGGGTACGCTGATAGACCAACAAAAGTACTGATCGCGCGTATGTTGCTTGATGGCGACGATCTGGCCGAGCCTTCAGGTATGGATGATGATCAGATGCCCGGTATCTGTGTCGTGCCCGGTTTGTTTGCTGCCGACGCGTCTGAATCACTAACGCTTGATGCGGTGAAAGTAATTTCAACCAATGCCGATGTTCTTCAAGCTGCACAAGCTGTGCACAGCGTGCTATCGCAGCTAGTGACAGGCGTTGAATTAAAAACAGCGCTCGCAACCGCTGCAGACGCCTTTGATGGTGAGGTGGGGGAATCAATGCGCCAGGCATTGAGTATGGAAACCTACGAACCACAGCAGGCGGCACAAACATTCGGGCTGGCTTGTTACGTGAGGCATGCCCTGCCTTTGAACTGGTATTTACTGAACCATGCCACTGACTTTGAATCCACTGTGCTCGATAATATTCGTTGTGGTGGTGATTGTTGTGGCCGGTCTATGGCGCTTGGCACCATAGCCGGCTTAGCGTTTGGCGTGCCTGAGGAGCTAAAACAAAAAACGTTAGCGCTTTAGTGTTGCTGTTTGTCGTTGTCGCCGTAGTAGGCAGGTGCAGCAGCGGGTGCACCTGCGCTGCTAATGGTGTGATCAGTTTATAAGTTTGCGCGTGTTCATTCTTGTGAATGTGGTTGAGCTATCTTTACCCCGGTTGCACGTGGTTTTCTAAGTTATCGTATAAAGTTGAGATAGGCATATCGCCTATCCCGGCTATGGTTAAAAGCTTCTTACAGCGCAGGCTTAGCCGCCTTGAGTTCTGCTGCCTTCGTTACCGCATTTGCTGTTGCATCACCTGCAAGCAAGTCAGTGGTTTCAAGGGGGTCATTAGATAAATCAAATAGCATGTTCGGTTTTCCATCGATCGCAACCAATTTGAAATCACTATCGCGTATGGCCCAACCGGCTGTATTTTTAGAACGCATATCCTTTGGGTTGGCGGCGAAGTGTTCAACGTAAACATGTGTTCTGGCAGTTTCACCACCTTTGAATGCGGTGCTGAACGAGAGCGAGTCGGGCGCGTTATTGTTACCACCGGCAATATCCAATACCGTTGCATAGATATCAGTAGTATTAACCAGTGCTGATGTGCGACCACTGGACACATTGGGACCATTGACAATAAAGGGCACGTGCACGCCACCTTCAAAAAATGAGCCTTTCATTCCACGATCACCGTAGACAGATTTTTTTGTTTTTGCCGGTGTGCCGTTATCGCCAAGGAACATCACCACGGTGTTATCGAGATCGTTAATAGATTCCAGTAGTCTGCCAATTTCGGTGTCTAGTGCCTCCAGCATGGCATTGTAATAAGCGAGTGGATTGGCCTTGATCGCCGCACTGTCATTCGTTAGATCATCGGCGGTGTGCAGGTCGGCGGGTGGCAAATGAAACGGGGTGTGAGGCGCATTGTAAGCGAGCCATAAAAACCATGGCGAATTCTGTTTGTCGATCCACTCTATGGCTTTGTTGGTGAATTGCGTCGTGGCGTAGGTATCGACTGTTTCCTCTTTTCCGTTCGTCACTGCAGTCCATTTAAAGTAGTCACCGGTGCCGCCCGTATACAGTCCGTAGTAGTTGCTTACGCCTAATGACTTCGGGTGCGTTAAGCCATCATCAGAGCCTGCTATGTGCCACTTGCCAATGACGTTTGAGCTATAACTGGTTTTGCTTAATTGATCAAAAAGGCTTTCTTCGTCAGCTGAAACACCAATGCCACCTTTTTTTGGTATTGCTGTTCCCACGCCGGTGCGAAAACCGTATTTGCCGGTAATGATCGATGCACGAGTTGGCGAACAGACGGGGGCCGAGTAGGTATTGTCGAATACCATACCGGTCTTACACAAGCGCTCAAGATTGGGCATATGTGCCTGAGTATTGCCAACGTTATAGCAAGTTGATGCGTCCACACCCATATCATCGGCGATGATCAAAAGCACGTTGGGGTTACTGGAAAACGCAGGAGTTGCCGCGCTCATGGTGGCGACAATTACGAATAGTGGATTTATTGCTAACTTCATTGGGATTTTCTCATGTTTAAATTCACTATTTTTGTTGAGTGGCTGCATTAGACTGCATGTGTTTTTTAACAATGCGCGCGTTATTGCTGAATTTTAGCTTGTATCGAACCAGGTTTGTCCAGTACTGGATATAAAGATTTTATAGATCGCGCGTCGATGATCTCATCCACTAAACCCGTACAGTGTGTATTGGCTGGTTTGTTATCACTGGTTACTGAGTCGTTAGTGAGTGTGTAGGTCATTGGCCCATTAGATGGCTCAAATCTGGGTTGTCGATCTGATTAGCTGGTGTAACGAGCGCTCAATTCTGATGCGAATACTGTCCATATGAAAGAGCTCAGTACTACTAGTCCAGCCACAGCTTATGACGTGGACGGTCCCGGAATGAGTTATTCATTCGATTGGTGAGTAATTGATCCTGCATTTACGAATTAACCCATTGTGCCGATAGATCGCGAACGGCTTTTCAGGGCTGGCAGCTGTTAAAAGTTGCTGCATTACTTTGGTAGATCTCAGTATCCTGTATATTGGAATTAATCCTTGATAGTGTTCTATTGGTTCTATAAGATCTCATTTCCGGCTGACAGGAGAACGCTGTGAACAATGAATATCAAACTCATTTAAACCAGACACTCGAAGACATAAAAGAATCTGGTCTGTGGAAGCAAGAGCGTGCGTTAAATTCATCGCAAGCCGGCATCATCACGGTGGACCACAAATCCTCATCGCGGGGCGGGGTGATTAACCTGTGTGCCAACAATTATCTAGGCTTGGCAAACCATCCCAAACTTATTGGCGCGGCAAAGTCTGCACTTGATGAGTTTGGCTACGGAATGGCCAGTGTGCGGTTTATTTGCGGTACTCACCAATTGCACCTAGCGCTTGAGCAGCAGTTGGCAGCCTTCCTTGAAAAAGACGATGCGATACTTTTTGCGGCTTGCTTTGATGCAAACGGTGGCTTGTTCGAGCCGTTACTAGGGCCTGAAGACGCCATTATATCTGACTCGTTGAATCACGCTTCCATCATTGACGGCATTCGCTTGTGCAAAGCCAAACGCTATAGGTATGAGAACTCCAATATGGATGACCTTGAGCAACAATTAGAAACGGCTAAAGCAAATGGCGCGCGCTTTATCATGATTGCTACTGATGGTGTATTTTCGATGGATGGCTATTTAGCTAACCTGCCGGCAATTACTGATCTTGCCGAACGCTACGGTGCTTTGGTGATGGTAGATGACTGCCATTCAACTGGTTTTATGGGGCCTGGTGGTGCAGGGACTGCAGCTCACTTTGGTGTTAACGACAAAGTAGATATCCTGACTGGTACTTTGGGTAAGGCGCTTGGTGGTGCGATTGGCGGCTATATAGCCGGGGCCCAACCTGTAATTGACCTGCTGCGGCAACGCGCCAGGCCGTATCTGTTTTCTAATTCATTACCCCCAAGTGTTGTAGCGGCTTCTATAGAAGCGCTTCGATTAGTTGCAGAGGGCGATGACTTACGCAGTCGCTTATTTGAAAATACTAAGTATTGGCGTGATGGATTAACAACACTGGGGTTTGCACTGCCGATAGGTGAGCATCCTATTATTCCGGTCATGCTGGGTGATGCGCAATTGGCCCAGACAATGGCCAGTAAATTGTTTGAGCACGGTGTGTATGTATCAGGGTTTTTCTTTCCGGTAGTGCCCAAAGGTAAAGCCCGCATCAGAACCCAAATGAATGCAAGTTTAAGTATTGATGACTTAGACAAGGCGCTTGAAGCATTTGCGATAGTAGGGCGTGAAACCGGGGTCATCTCATGAGCACAATAACGCCACCGTTGATGAAAGCACTGGTAAAAGCCAAGCCCGAAAAAGGCTTGTGGATGCAAGATGTTCAGATCCCTGAAATTGGTGATGAAGACGTATTGATCCAGATTAATAAAACCGGTATTTGCGGCACTGATATCCATATTTGGAATTGGGACGAGTGGGCAGAGAAAACGGTTCCGGTGCCGTTGGTAATCGGCCACGAATTCGCTGGTGAAATAGTTGAGCTCGGTAGTGCAGTGACCGGTTTGGAAGCCGGTCAGCGGGTAAGCGGCGAGGGTCATTTAGTGGGGAAGCAGTCACGTCAATCACGGGCTGGCAAATTTCATCTAGACCCGGATACCCGCGGAATCGGCGTCAATGAGCCAGGTGCGTTTGCAGGGTATTTGCGCTTGCCGGCTTTTAACGTTGTGCCATTACCTGATGATATCAGCGACGATATCGGCGCGATTCTAGATCCATTGGGTAACGCGGTGCATACAGCGTTAAGTTTTGATCTGGTCAGTGAGGATGTATTAATTACCGGGGCCGGGCCAATCGGGATTATGGCTGCAGCTGTTGCACGCCATGCCGGTGCACGTAACGTAGTCATCACTGATGTCAATCAGGACCGGCTGTCGCTGGCCGCGCAAGTGGCCGACGTTATGCCTGTTAATGTAGCCAATGAAGATCTGCAGGATGTGATGAACAGAATCGGGCTCAAAGAAGGGTTCGACGTTGGTTTAGAGATGTCCGGAAATCAACAGGCGCTTGATCAGATGGTCGAGGCTATGGTCATGGGAGGCCGCATAGCAATGCTAGGTATTCCGCCGGGTAAAAGTCCCGTTGACTGGTCGCGTATTGTCTTTAAAGCAATCAATCTTAAAGGCGTATACGGACGTGAGATATTTGAAACGTGGTACAAAATGATATCCATGCTGCAGAACGGGCTTGACGTATCAAAGGTCATTACACACCGATACAGCGCCGTTGATTTCAACAGTGGTTTTGCAGATATGTTGGGTGGAAGCAGTGGTAAGGTCGTATTAGACTGGAGTTCGATTAAGTAAGTACTATTGATCGGCTTTGCTAATCTTTACATCGGATCAAAATACAACTTTATGGCAGATGACGAAATATCAAAACGATTGGCCAGTCGCCTGAAGGAGGCGCGTCAATCACGCAGCCTGAGTCTTGAGGCGCTAGCTAAACTGTCGGGCGTCTCAAAATCAATGCTGTCGCAGATAGAGCGTGGCGGTAGTAGCCCCACAGTAGCTAGTATGTGGAACCTAACCAAAGCCCTAGATATCGACTTTTCAGGGCTACTGGATGGCAGCCCAAACGAGCGCAGCCCTATCAGAGAGGTCATTAGGGCGGAGCAAACCCCTGTTATTATGTCGCATGGCAAGGGGTGCATGATCCGTATTCTCAGCGCCCCGAAAAGTGTTGGAGAAACCGAAGTCTACGATCTTGAGTTTGAAGCCAATGCCAGTCTGAACAGCGAACCACACCGATCCGGATGCATGGAGAACCTTACTGTTATTTCCGGCACGCTAGAGGTTACAACAGACGGTGTTACGGAGATAATAAGTAAGGGAGACACCATTAGGTATGTGGCTGATCGGCCCCATTCAATACAAGCCAAAAAGCGCAAAGCCCGCGCAATTCTAATTGTTACGGGGTCATAGGAAATTAAAGAGGTATAGTTTCCGACCACTGCGTGTAGACAGTAGTCGCTCTTAAAAATAGTCGCAGCTTGATACAAAGTAAGTAGGGTGCAGTGACCGAAAGAAATTAATATTGTCGCAAGTTCGTTGCCGTTGCGATATTAGCAATCAATAAGGGGCGTCTCCCTGTAAGATCAAGATTCAGCCGCTAGTAGGAGGAACACTCGATTGAGTCAAAAATGGCATAATTTTCTGGACGTGCAGTTGGTGCAGCGTCCAGAGGCGTTGGCATTCTCAGATACCCTGGGCAACCGTTGGACCTACAGCGATACCGCCACGGCAGTAGCTGATTTAGCCACCCGGTTGTGTTTGGCAGGCGTGCAGGCCGGTGACCGAGTGCTGCTATTGGCAGAGAATTGTGCGCCTGTGGTTGCAGCGCTTTTTGCTTGCTCGCGAATTGGTGC
>JALZUX010000613.1 GCA_023301405.1 Granulosicoccaceae bacterium
GGAAATTCATCCAGTAAGCTTTTACGAATGAGTTGCTCCACCTCTCTGTCAGCATTGGAAACAAGATCCTGCTGACCTTTTTTTTCAATCGTCAGCGCTTCTATTTCATTAAAATGACTGACTGCAATCTTTGCCGCTTCAGCCGTGACACGCAACGCCAGTTGCATACGTTGATCAATTTCGGACAATGTTTATTCCTTGGGTTACCAATCATAAAAATTTAGTTTAATTTTAACGATTGCCTAAAGCCTAGCGGCCGGCAATTAGCGAAACTAGATCCCTCCAGGGACCCTTTGAATTTACAACCCTAAGTAACTTACACCTCCCGGGGGATGCCTATTACCCGGCAGCTGACGATGCTTGCGCCAGCAGTTCAACATTACGCTGCCCTTCCGACCCCGGTACCGCAATGCGGGCCTTGCCCTCAATAGCATCGATAAAATTTTGAATCTCCCCCACATAGGGGTTCATGACATCATATTCGAGTGGTGTATTGTTAATTAAAATTGTACCGCTCCCTGACGCACCCAACGTACCCTCACAGATCACTGATGCATCGTCACAATGCAGCTCAAACCGTGACAACGTACTGAACATGACTGATGTGGTGATATCAGCAACTACGCTGTCACCGAACTGCAACGTTACACTCGCGGTTTCGTCATGCGGGCCACCGTACTGGCTTTTATCGATAACACCCACGCAGCGATTAACCTCACCACACTGAGGCAACAACATCCACCTCATGAGATCAATGCAATGAGTGCCTACTCCGGCTAACCCCCACCACTGGCCAAGCTCTTTATGTGCCCGCCAGTTGCTATTGTCATCAGCCTCCCATGTCCAGATAGCACGAGCATAACGAGGCTTCCCCAGCTCACCGCCATGTAGCATTTCGGCAACCTTGCGGTGTCCTGCGTGCCAGCGCAAATGATAAGCAATGCCTAGCTTTACGCGTTCTTCAGTGCAAGTTTCAGTAATAGTTGCTGCGTCTTCTGCCGTGGTTGCCATTGGTTTTTCAAGCAATACGTGCTTGCCCGCTCTTGCCGCAGCAATAGCTTGTTGTGCATGAAGTCCATCTGGAGTCGCAATGATGACAGCATCGAGGCTTGGGTCAGCTAAAAAAGCCGATAGCGATGCATAGGCATTGACTGGTGCCATTGCCCCATGTTGATTCGCAAACTCAGCAGCGCGCTGTTCATCGCGACTAAGCACACTCCAGAGGCGCGCGCCTTTAACGTGTTGCATAGCCGGCGCCAATTGCATGTGTGCAATACGCCCAGTACCGATGATGCCGACATTGATGCTCATGCGACGATAACCCTATCGTTAAAATACCGCTACTATAGCGGAAACAAATTCACCTCAACAACATCTTGAGCCCCCTCGCAAAGAGCCAAAACATTATGACAGCCTTATCGCACTGCAAGCACTGGATTTTTGACATGGATGGCACACTGACCATCGCTGCACATGACTTCGACTTGATTCGTCAGCAGTTGAAAATACCGCAGGGCCTGCCTATTCTGGAAGCGATAGAAAAAATGCCTGCTGCGCAAGCCGCCAAGGCGCAAATAAAACTGCACGAACTGGAGATGGAAATTGGCGCTCAGTCACGCCCTCAACCAGGTGCGCAAGAGGTGCTGGCGCTATTACAAGCTAGCGGATTCAGCCTTGGCATATTGACACGCAATGCAGAAGACATCGCCCACGCAACCCTGAAAGCAGCAGGGTTAGCCAACTATTTTACAGACGACGATATAATCGGTCGAACCCGCTGCAATCCTAAACCTGATCCAGCCGGTATTCTTCTGCTAATGGCGCAGTGGAAGGCAAGCCCGAACAATACAGTTATGGTTGGCGACTATCTTTTTGATCTGGAAACCGGTCGCAATGCCGCTGTATCTACCGTGCACTTCAACACCACAGGCTCCCCTACCTGGCCCGATCTCACCGATGTGACCATTAAAAGACTTGAAGATCTCAGCCTCTATTTATAGGAATCAATAGCCGACAACATCAGAAAAATTTATTCCCGATGAACAATAAAAGATTCGTTCAAAAACCACAGACCACCATGCTTGCCAAGAACTTCGCGGGTGGCATCGAAATAGTCGTTGTCGGTCATTACTTCATCAATTCGATCATCGGCGATCTGCGCTACATACACTGCGGCGTTCCAGGCCGCCAGTAGCGAAGAGGTACCGATGTGCGACATTTCCTCGGGCAGTGAATGCAATTGATACTTAAATAACGATCCCTCGTCACTGTTTGCACTGCAGTGCAAACCTTGCTCGTCGCCTAATTCAACTTTAAGCGCTTCGATAATATCGTGGCGTGGAGTGGGAAACGGAACTTCATCCGGCCAGATCTTGCGGATAATCTCCATACCGGGATCATAACCTGTTGATTGCACCACCACCATTCGCCCTTTAGACGCTAATGATTTAGCCAGTGGCGCTACCACAGTACGCGCTTTCACTTCGGCTGGCTGTCTGGAGCGATAGGGCTGCGCGCAAATAATAAGATCATAACCATCCTGCATTGGTCCTGACTTTGGTATCACTGCATCAAGCGCAAAACGTTGGTCTTCCCGATACAAAACGATCATGGAAGGGGTCACGTACAGCGGATTGCCGGTTTTTTTACTGGGTTTAGTCTGCCAACCTTCACGGACTATTTCGGTTAAGTC
Organism: Granulosicoccaceae bacterium; assembly: GCA_023301405.1. GTDB lineage: Bacteria > Pseudomonadota > Gammaproteobacteria > Granulosicoccales > Granulosicoccaceae. Next base: position 2,693 of record JALZUX010000613.1, read on the forward strand.
TCTTAGCTGCCGATCAAAATCCTTAGCGGTACTGCCTTTTAATTCAATATCCCAACGCTTCAGATTCGGCTGATCCGACTCTCTGGACGGATAAAGCTCAGGCGCTTCTGCGTAGCGCATGTTAGTAATGACCAGTACCATTTGCGGATGCTCGGCAAAGCGGTCAGCCATTTTCTCTAAACCCAGGCGGACGTCTTCCATACTGATCTCTTTGGCCGCCACCAACAACGGAATTTGCGGGTATTCATCATGCATGGCCCGCAACACATGCGATAGCACGGCGGCGTCTCCCATGCCGGCGTCAAATACTCGTAACGCAGGCGGCTGAGGTGCAAGCTTTGATAACTCTTCATTAATATGCTGCGCAATACACCACTTTTCATTGGTTGTAGTAACAAACAGCAAATACTTTTCACGATTATCAAAAAAGCGCACCGGTTGATCATTATCTAATTTTTTTTCTAATGTCACAGCTCAGAGCCCTCGGGAGGTTAAATAGAGGTTGCTAATGGATTTCCTGATTATAGTGCAATCCCCACTCTTAATATGATCATTCGCCACCTGAAGCGATGCGCGGTACGATACTGAGATGTTGAATTTTTTTGAAAGACTGACGAATCCGTTCCCACAGTCAACACCAGACACTCCACCGCACAACTTGCTGGCTTTTGTTATCCACTACAGTAAGGATATGAAGTGGCCATTGCTAGCACTGGCGGTTCTAACAGCCACCATGGCGGTGCTTGAGGTCATGTTGTTTGGCTTTCTCGGGCAGCTTGTCGACTGGCTGGCAGTTCGCGATCCCAACACTCTTGTGGCTGCGGAAGGTCCGACCTTGCTGTGGATGACTATTGTTTTATTGGTATTATTGCCTGCCCTGACACTGCTACGCACTCTGATAAGCCATCAGACGCTACTCGGAAACTTTCCGATGGCAATCCGCTGGAATACACATCGCTATCTGCTAGGCCAAAGTATTTCTTTTTTTCAAAATGACTTTGCCGGACGTATCGCCACCAAAGTCATGCAGACCTCACTGTCGGTTCGCGAAACCGTGCTTAAAATAGCCGATGTATTCGTTTATGTGTTTGTCTACTTTACAGCAATGCTAAGTATTATCCTGAAATCAAGCGCACTGTTAATGCTGCCATTGTTTATCTGGCTATTTCTTTACATCGTCACACAGATGTATTTTATTCCACGCCTGAAACGGGTATCAACTCTACAGGCCGATGCACGCTCTACGATGACAGGCAGTATTGTTGATAGCTATACCAATATCTCTACCATAAAATTATTCGCACATACTCAGCGCGAAGAGGATTACGCCAAACAAGGCATGACAGGATTCATGAATACTGTTTATTCACAAATGCGCTTATCCACCGGTCTGGAACTATGCGTAAGCACACTAAACTATCTGTTGATCTTTAGCATCTCGGCCACCGCTATTCTGCTCTGGATGAATAATACAATCAGTATCGGTGCCATTGCTATAGCCATTGCACTAGCGCTGCGTCTCAACGGCATGTCACATTGGATAATGTGGGAGCTCAGCGCTTTGTTTGAACACATTGGCACCGTCGCCGATGGCAGAAACACCCTGTCAATAACTCAGACGGTCACTGATATACAAAATGCACAACCTCTAGTGGTAAAAGACGGCAGTATCACTTTTCAGTCCGTGGGCTTTAACTATGGTGGCGACGAAAGAGTAATTACCAATTTAAACTTACACATTAAGGCTGGTGAAAAAGTTGGTGTGGTAGGCCGCTCGGGAGCGGGAAAGTCAACGCTGGTTAATTTACTGCTCAGATTCCACGACATTGAATCAGGCACGGTTCTCATAGACGGGCAAAACATTGCTGACGTCACGCAAGACAGCCTACGCACCCACATTGGAATGGTCACACAAGATACATCTCTGCTGCACCGCACAGTCAGGGAGAACATTCTCTACGGCGACCCCGAAGCCAGTGAGGATGCCCTGCTCGAAGCTACCCACAAAGCGCAGGCGCATGATTTTATTTTAAAGCTCAGCGATCAACGAGGCGGTACTGGTTACAACGCACAAGTAGGTGAACGCGGCGTCAAGCTTTCCGGCGGTCAGAGACAAAGAATAGCAATTGCCAGAGTGCTACTAAAAAACTCCCCTATATTAATTTTGGATGAAGCAACATCAGCGCTTGATTCTGAAGTCGAGGCTGCTATTCAACAAAGTTTATTCACTTTAATGGAAAACAAAACCGTTATCGCAATTGCTCACCGACTATCAACCATCGCCGCCATGGATCGCTTGATTGTGATGGATGCAGGAAAAATTGTAGAGCAAGGCACTCACCAACAGCTTATTAGTTCAGGCGGTATTTACGCTACCCTGTGGGAGCGCCAGACTAGTGGCTTTCTGGGCGCTGAAAAGACCGATATCTAACCATCACAAACGCGGTTAATATTTATTGGCCTTTAACAACTGAACAACCGGTATATCAGCCGGTGACCACATTACTTTGTGCAATTCTGCAGTATCAAGCCAAAGCATTTTATCGTGATCGGTCATTGTTATATTACCGCTCCAGTGTGTGACGATAAATGCATGGAGCTTGATTACCACCGACTCTGCATAATGCCTATTCACCATCAACAATTTACCCACAGTAATTGTCAGGCCCAGTTCTTCTTTGATTTCTCTTATCAGACAATCATTCACTGATTCATCTGCTTCGCGTTTGCCACCGGGGAACTCCCAATAGCCTTGCATAGCACCACTGCTTCTACGCATTGCGAGTGTTTGCTTTGATGTAGAGCTGATCTGTCTTTGCATCACTGCAGCAGCAACATCTAGCTCAATTAGCACGCCAGCGTTTTTCACAACTCAGCTACAACAGCCAGACACCAAAATCATTTCACTGCTCTAACTGATCAAGCAAATCGAGCTCATCCGGCTGAGTGGTTTCATCTAATAGGTCCAGTTCGTCTAGTTCGTCTAGTTCGTCTAGTTCGTCTAGTTCGTCTAGTTCGTCTAGTTCGTCTAGTTCGTCTAGTTCGTCTAGTTCGTCTAGTTCGTTAGATTTTGCGGTTATTTCAGGCTCAGCGGGCGTGTAATCGATTTTGTCACAGTCCTCCACCTGACAACGCCGGTAAGCAAGATATGCCTCGCGCGTAAAGATGTAGGGATCAATTGCCACTTGCTTGATCAGGTCAGACTTGCCTAACATTTTTTCTCGTTGATTGACTATGTTCAGCGCCAGCAATTCAGTGACCACATCTTGCCCTGTAGCCGCCTCACTAAAGTTACCTAACACTTCAGCTTGCAGGTAAGTGTCCATTGCGGTTCCAACCGCGCTGCGCACAGTACGAGGCCCAAGCACCGGAAGCACCAAATAAGGCCCTTCGGGTATCCCCCACACTCCAAACGTCTGGCCGAAGTCTTCGTTATTCTTTTCCAGGTTCATCATCGAAGCCACATCAACAAAACCACCAAGACCAGCAACTGTGTTGATAGTCAATCGAGATGTATCCCGCAACGCTTGCTCTACTTTACCCTGCAAGGCGCTGTTCGCCACTACACCAACATCACCAATATTGCTGAAAAAATTACTTACCCCCATACGCACCAGCGCTGGTGTATATTCCCGGTAGTGCTCCGCCAAAGGACGCAACGCTTTCTCATCAAGGGAACTATTGAATTGAAACATCAGGCGATTGTATTTTTCGAACGGATCATGATCTGCAAGGCTGTCGGCTAATTCCTGATCCTCAGAGTCCTCATTAAATTCTGCAAACTTTGATTCTATCGTCATCGCGATCGCTGTCGTGGCAACCGACATAATCATTTCAAAAGCAGTAGCTTGCTGAGGCTTTATAGCCGGAGTGTTCTCGTTTGATGCTGGCTCGTCGAGTTGAGTCTCGGCAGATGCGACCGGTCCCAAAGCTGACGCAATGCTGAACGCGAACAACGCGCCTGTGAGAAACTGTTTCATTTTCAATGACTCTTACCAACCTTACCTCTGCTAATACTATGAACTAAAAGCACCTAAAACAAGCTGACTCCCCGTTTTTACGCTAGTTGTTCACAATGATCTGTGTCAGCCCCAGCAATCAATCACTCAAGCTTAACTTCTTTAACTTAGTTAACCGCAGAAAAGCGGATAGACACCTATCAATGATAGCGACACGCTGTCCCAGCAATGTTGCAGCGGCAAAGCAAGCGACCTATACTGTTTTCAGTAATTACTGAAAATACAGAACACCATGGAATTAAGCAGTTCAGTTCAAGCATTTGTGCTCCATTTTGGAGAAATGGGGAGCCGCTGGGGTATCAACCGCACAGTTGGCCAAATCTATGCTCTACTCTATCTCAGCGACAAGCCAATGAATGCCGAAGAAATCACCGACATTCTGGGGGTCTCAAGAAGCAACGTCAGCATGGGGTTAAAAGAGTTGCAATCCTGGCGACTAGTCAGATCTCAACACCTGCCCGGTGACCGCAGAGATTACTTCTCAACGCCGGAAGACATCCTTGAAATCGCGTTGACACTTGTTGAGGAACGACGAAAGCGCGAGCTTGACCCAACCCTGACACTGCTGCGACAAACCTTAATGGAACCCGCAACCGATCAGGCAGAAAAACACGCGCACGAGCGCATGCAGCAAATGTGCGATCTGATGGAGCAAGTATCTCACTGGTCACACGATCTTCAGAAACTGAATCCAAAAGAGCTTCAACGGTTGTTAACGTTGGGCAGCGCAATCCCTAAGCTGTTGCAAATGAAAGGCAAACTCTCGGTCGTCGGCGGCAAAAAGAAAGACTGATAGCTGCCAGCCTTCGACATCGAATCCTATCTTTTAATCAACCCGCCCAATTAGTGACGATTGCGGGTTGCGATTTATCCCACGCTGCTGATAGATTGAATCACCAGACGGAATGTTTTTAATGATCGACAAAAACACAAAGCCGAAAGGAACAGGCTTTTTAAATGTAGTTAAAAGCGCAACGTCTGCTGCTTTCGGCATACAATCTCAGACGAATCGCCAGCGCGACTTCGAGAACGGTAAGCCCATTCATTTTATTATTGCGGGCATTGTGATTACCCTATTCTTTTTACTTGGCGTTGGACTATTCGTCAAAATAATGCTCGCTACAAGCTGACAACCGCGCCACTTTGACACCTGTTAAGTAAGAGCATCCAAACCAAAGCTAACAACCTTGCATCACCGCCATCGGAAACTGCTACTCAATGAAGCAGATCAAATTTCCGCATCTGATAGTAAAGAAAATTCGCGCAGAACCGTTAAGCCATTAAACAGTCCCTTAACTTCTCACGATAATTGGTTGAATAGTATGCGTTTACTATCCCTTGCGATATTAGGTTTTTTACTGGCGGCAGTCTACTGGGTGGGCGCCACCGTCTACTCCGAACGGATCGAACAAGACATCACCGAGCGCTCTAGCGCCGCACTGTCTGAGTTTGAACCGGACGTGTCGTTGTCAGTAGACGGACGCGACGTAACCATTGCAGGTGCAGTTGAATCAGACGAGCACCGACAACAAATCAGAACCGCTGCAAATTCTGTCTGGGGGGTTCGTAAAACAGCCGATGCACTAAAAATCAAACCTAAGGCCGTTGTTACGCCGTTTGATTTCAACGCGGATTACGAAAACCAGCGCCTACATATGTCAGGACTTGTCGATACCGACGACACTCTGGCTATGATAAACAACATTCCTAAGGCTTTACCACCAAGCACCACAATCAGTACCGGCGAAATCGGCACGGGTGCTGCAATACTAACGCGCAGTCCTGAAAAAGTAGAAACAGGCATCGCCGCTTTGACACAGTTAAATCGAGGCGACCTGAAAATTACGGATGAAGATTTTATTCTAAACGGAATCGTCAGTCACGAGGATCGCCGCAATACCATTGAAAAATTGATTGCGACTCGAAAAGAAGCGCTGGAGCCATTGAACGTGAAGCTAAACATCCAAATAGACCCTTACATTGGTATCACTTTAGCTTGTCGTGATGCAATGACAATGGCTATGAATGACAACACTCTGAACTACAAAGTAGATTTCTCGAGCATCGAACCTCAATACAACGACCGCCTGAACCAGATCGCCAATGTAGTTAATGGTGTGTGTGCAGGTCAGGTTACACAGGTACTTGTTGAAAGCCACGCTGATTTTACCGGTGGTGAAGGGTATAACCAAGGCCTCAGTGAACGACGCGCAAGCACTGTAGAACAGTACCTTGCAGAGCGCGGAGTTGCTTCAAATCAAATTGCAGCATTCGGCTATGGCGAGTTTCGACCTGTAGCAAGCAACGAAACAGCAGAAGGACGTGCGCTTAACCGACGAACTGAAATACATCTTTCCATAGAAAACATCCAAATTTCCACTAACGCTGAAGAATAACCAAAGCCTACCAACGGAGCTACCCGTATGTTTTATCTCATTACCCAGCTACTGCTACTGCTCGCAATAGCATCGCTGCTTAGCGGCGCTATCGGCTGGTTGTGTCGCCGATTTTTTACAGAAAAAGCGCATCAAAACGAATTGCGTGATCACAAACGTGCTGGACGCCAGCACATAGCAGAAATAGATGATCTGCGCCGTGAACTTACTGACCGGAATACCCAGGTAGCAGGTCTAAATTCCAAGCTTCACTATAATAAAGCAGCAATGGATGAAGCTGAAGCCCAACGCGCCTCGCTAATAAGAGACATCGATGAGCTGCATGGCCTTCAAGACCAGCTCCGCTCCGTCGACAACGAGCGCGCAAGGTTGGATCAACATCTGGCCGACGCAGAAGCTGAGCTGGAGCATGCCACCCGCGCGCATGCTGATAGTGAAGCCGCTCTTCAGCAAGCAATTGCTGACAGAGAGCACCAGCTGACAAATGCATTAAACACAGGCGACAGCAAAGATCAGCAGTTGCTGGCTGCAAGTGCCGCCAATGCCGACAAAGAACAGCAACTCAAAGCAGCGCTGAGCTCGAAGGCTGACAAAGAACAGCAGCTGAAAGATGCAGCAAAAGCACACGCTGAAAAAGATCAGCAGCTGCAAGCTGCAACAGTTCGCGCTGCTGAGAAAGAGGAAAAACTCAGAGCGGCAGCCACGGTCAATAAGAACCTGGAAGACATCATTGCAAGCCTGAATGATGATATAAAGGCGAAAACTGCCGAGCGCGAAAAAGCGGCTCAACAGCATGCCATGCTGACTGCTGATCTAGGCCGACTGGAAAACAGCTTAGCTCAGTCAGAGCAAGCCAGTGATGCAAAGATCAACGATCTGGAAAAATCACTGCGAACAGAAAAAGACAGCCTGGGTGCAGCGAGCCAGATGATTGCAGCTGGTGAAGAAAAGCTAAAATCAGTTGAGGCCATACTGGCCGAGCGAACTCAAGAGCGCGACAAACTTGAGCAGCAAAACAACAGCCAGCAGCAGGAAATTGCAGCGCTGCAACGTGAAATCGCCCAAGCACAGAAGAGCGCTGCTGACGCCCAAGTCGTTAGTCAGAAGGCAGTTGCTGACCTTGAACACAAGCTAGACAAGCAAGCGTCAGTCACTGCAAGTACCGACCGCCAGCTCGCTAGTGAAGCTCAAGCGAAAGGACAACTACAAAAAGAACTGGACAAACTACACGCTGACCTTCGAGGTGCAAGGTCTCAAGGTGAATCGCAAGGTGTGGCAGCAGCTGGACTTCTTGAAAAACAGAAACTGGCGACTGCCGATTCAAAAGCTGCCGCAGCCGCAGCTGAGAAACAACTTGCCGAGCTAAAGCGCGAGCACGCTAGTCTTAAGAATGCAGCAGACCAACGCCTCAACGATCTGCATGGCAGTGAAACTGAAGCGGCCAAATTGGCTGAAAAGATTGCAGCAGCACAGGCCAAGATAACCGACCTTGAAACCCGCATGGCACAACAAGCCAAGCACGCTGAAGCAGCTGAGCAACAATTGAGACGTGAGCTAGAGCGAAAAGCCAACGCTGTTGACGCTCAGCAAGCGGAACTACGCGATGCTGCCAGTAATGCACTTGACCTGCAAAATTCTGTGGCTGACTACAAGTCAAACGAAGCCGAGCTTCGAGCCACGATTGAAAAACTGCAGGTAATGCTGAAGGAAGAAAAGCGTCTAGCCGGTCTAAGCCTGCTATCAAGAATCAAAGAACTTGAAGCAATGCTTGAAGCTGAACGACGTAAAGCTGATGAGCTCCATACGATATCTGAAGTAGGTGAAGTTTGGCCGTCGAAGTCCGGCAGTCGTATGATAGCCGCAAATTCTTCATCGGTTACTACTACAAAAACAGGGACTAGCAAATAAGCTATTACCTAAGCAGTACAAAACGCCGCTTTTAAGCGGCGTTTTTATTTGTTACCCAGAATTTTTATTGCC
>JALZUX010000614.1 GCA_023301405.1 Granulosicoccaceae bacterium
AAAGCGGGATGGCGATTTTAAAGCGATAGGCTATCCGATGGCGGCTCACGACGAGCGACTAAAAGCGCTATCGACGCTGGCTCAAGATTTAAATAAATCGGTTGTGGAAGTAGATAAAAAAATAGTAGGTACGGAGAACCAGTCTGAAAATGTACAGGATAAGGTGTCTGAGGTAAGTACCGAGGTGAAAACTATTAGTACCGGCCTGAACACGAATAACAATAAACTCGGTCAGGTTGTGGCGGCCATGAAATTGGGTTTTGCACAAAACGCTGAAGTACAGCCATTGCTTGATCTGCTGGCTTTGAATGAAGCGGAAGATCCCAATGTGATCATAGAAACTCTGGGAAAGATAAAGTCAGAGTATCAGAATGATACTGAAAAAATCACTGATCAAGTGGTTAGCCGCTTTGGTGTGTCTGCATGAAGATGCTCGTGTGTTGGCTGATGTTCGCCTTTCACAGAATAGATCAAAAGCTTTTTTTAAGGCCCCCAAGTTTGCTGCGGCAAAGCCTGAGTCAGCCCAACACGCTTTAAGTGAAGATCAAATGCAGGTGGAACGGCATCCGCTTGAATCTGTTGATCTTGAAGTCAGCGGCAGTGGTGAATCGATATTTAGTATCTGTAAAAAGTACATTAGCCTGGTTTCTGCTAATAGTTGCTTTGACTATTTTTTAGAGCAGCTGCCGGTCGCTGAGCAATAGTTTTTGAAAGGTGAATTTGAATTGCTGGTGAAGCCCGTCTTAACTGTACTGATGTAGTGTTCAGTATAATAAACGCCAGGTTCGTGTATTTTTCGCGAAGCAATAAAAAAACCCCACATAGGTGGGGTTTTTTGTGTTCATCAAAGCGAGTAAAAGTAACTCGCTTTCTACTTGATTGCCTTTTACTAGCTTAAGGCTTCAGTAGTGGTTTTGATTACAGCAGCAGCCACTTTGTATGGATCTGCGTTAGACGCTGGACGACGATCTTCTAAGCGACCTTTCCAGCCATCTTCTACCGTGCCAACTGGAACCCGGATAGAAGCACCGCGGTCAGACACGCCGTAGCTGAATTGATCAATGGACTGCGTTTCATGTTTGCCGGTCAGTCGTAGATCGTTATCCGCTCCATAGACACTAATGTGACGTTGGATATTTTTACCAAAGCCTTCACAAATTTTGTTGAAAATGTCTTCGCTGCCTGCTTCACGCATTGGACCATTAGAGAAGTTAGCGTGCATACCAGAGCCGTTCCAGTCTGTTTCGCCAAGAGGCTTTGGATGCCAGTCAACGGCAACACCGTATTTCTCTGCTGTCCGTTCTAAAAGATAACGCGCTAACCAGATTTCATCGCCGGCACGTTTAGCGCCCTTAGCAAAAATCTGGAACTCCCACTGGCCTGCTGCAACTTCTGCGTTGATGCCTTCAACGTTTAAGTCAGCTTCCAGGCAAAGATCTAGGTGCTCTTCGACGATCTCGCGGCCGAAAGCGTTTTTGCCGCCCACCGAACAATAGTAAGGGCCTTGAGGGGCTGGATAACCGTTTGTAGGAAAGCCTAGTGGCAGGTTGTTTTCTGTGTTGATTAAAAAGTACTCTTGCTCAAAGCCGAACCAGAAGTCATCGTCGTCCTCTTCTATGGTGGCGCGGCCGTTTGATTCGTGAGCAGAGCCATCAGCGTTAAGAACTTCAGTCATCACAAGAAAGCTGCTTTTACGATCTGGATCAGGAATGATCGCTACCGGCTTTAGCAGGCAGTCAGAATCGTTACCTTCAGCCTGCTCTGTTGAGCTACCGTCGAAAGCCCACATGGGGCAGTCTTCAAGTTTGCCGCTGAAGTCATTGCGTACCATTGTTTTACTGCGAAGGCTTTGAGTTGGCTTGTAGCCGTCGAGCCAAATGTATTCTAACTTGCTTTTCATGATCGAAATTTCCCAATATTCAGTGTTTTGCTTACGCTCAGGGTGTGTGTCAGAGCCTTGTGTCGTTAAGTTTGCTTGTCTATTCTACGCTACAAAAAGCAACCGTTTTGTCTAAAGGCGAATTCGCCTCCGTGCTGTTGTTCAGCTACTTGGGTAGCTGAGCGAGTAACGCAAAAGGGCTGGCGAAATGATGCACACATGATCGTTGGTACGGGAAGCTACTAGCTCGTAGCCGTTTTGTAATGTGCTAATTTTGCATCATGGCGATGCATTTTTTGCAGCACTAGGTGGTGAAAGTGGCCACAATGACCCAAAAACTTCTTTGGTAGGTGTTTATTTATGCCAGTCAGGCGGCTGATTGATAGGTCATGTTGGTTGACATGCGAAGCTTGAGGCTGAGTTTTAAATGGTTTACTCAAATCAGAGACCAGTTTTGCTGTAGTAATCGTACTAGTTCAGCTGTGGTTTGCACGCGTTCATCGGCACTTTTTTTCAGGCACGTCATGACTGTGTTTTCAAGCATCGGAGGAATGTTTTCGGTCAGTTCTGATGGTTTTGGTGGAATGTCATGCAAGGTGCTTTGAATGACTTGATCAATCAATTCTCCTTCCGCTGGAGGGCGGCCGGTCAATGCTTCATATAATATTATCCCAAGGCTGTAGATGTCGGTGCGTGAATCAATGTCGGGATCACGCGCTATTTGCTCAGGCGACATATAAAATGGAGTCCCTTGCAGTTTTTGGTGGCCTGTCATCGCGGGGTCCTCGATGTTGCCGATTGGTATTTCATCTTCGATCGGGGATTGCTTTCCTTTTTTGTCCCAGACCTTTGCCAAGCCCCAATCCAGTAGTAATACCTCACCGTAGGGCCCGATCAAGATGTTTTCCGGTTTTATATCGCGATGAATAACACCGTGTGAATGCGCGCACTGCAGGGCTTGTGTGACTTGAATTATGATTTCGACTAACTGGCTGAGATCATAGCGTTCTCTATAGTCAAAGATCTCACGTAACGTATAGCCGTGAATTAACTTCATGGTGAAGTAATAATGCCCTTTATTGTCGCGTCCCAGTTCATAGGTCGGAACAGTATTAGGGTGTTGAAATATTGCAGATACCCGTGCCTCGCGAAGCAGGCGTTTTTGCTCTATTTCGTCGTCAGCAAATTCAGGTAGTAAAGATTTATAGCAGATGACCCGGTTTAAATGCATATCCCTGCATGACTGAATTAGTGACTTTCCACCTTTAGCAATCGTCTTGAAGTAGGCGTAGCGGAAATTGTGATCATTCTTTGTTGCTAGATCTTTATCAGTTTGCTCAATAAATATTGTTTGGTTGTCAGGTAGTTTAAATTTAGGATATTCACTCATATCAATAAACCTGGATCACTGATGATTCTGCGTTAATGTAGCCTACAGCTTACCTCAGTTTTTGAGGGGGGGTCGATTGGTAAGTGTTGCATGGTTGGTTTGTCTGAAAACAGCGTTGATTCCGCTTTTGAGTGATTTGGAAGCGTGCTTAGTTTTTTTGCTGTGAGAGCACGTTGTAGAAAAGTGGTTGGTAAGCCCCGCAACCTAGAATTTGAGCGTTATGCACCTAAAGAATGTTTCTGTACTGACTGCGCGATAGCAGGGGCTATTTCAGGTGTTGCTGTCTTGGTAGCTTCTGATAAATCGATTGTGAGTTTCGGGTATCTAAGGAGATAGCGTTACCTCAGGAAGCGGCAGAATTTTTGATCCCCAACCCGTTTTGAATTTCGTGGCACAGAGTTTCAAAGTCGGCAAACTGTGCTTCGTTGTAGCCACTGAGAATGGCATGTCTGACGCCGCTAGTGGTGTGCAGTTGTAACACCGGTGCTTTCCAGGTTCGCTCTTTGGTTGATCGCTGCACAATTGAGACTGAAACTTGCTCAATTTCGTCTGTGCGGTAACGGATATTGCGACGCCATGGTATGGGGTAGTGTCGTATGCTCAGCGATTGTCTGCTTGCGTGAATAGACGTTTTATTGGCTAGTTTTACCACCGCTTTGGATAACAAAAACAGGCCGACGAGTACTGGGATCATAGGTATCGGGAAAGTCGATAATGGATCGGTCAGTAGTGCTCCGCCATCTAGTTGGAATGACAGGGTAATCCAGAAAAGTGCGATAACCACCAGCAACCAGGTGGATCGACTTTTCCAGCGCCAGCTAATAATGGTCTCATTGTTTTTTTTCTTTACAGTGTATTTGGTGGGGAGGGATCTGTGCTGTGCAGGTTTGTTTTTCGCTTTGGCGGCCTCTATATAAAGGCGACCGCAGTATTCGCAATTGGTGCCCCGGTTCCTGGCTACTCCGCAGGATAAGCAGAAAGCGTCCGCTTCAGTGACCATATGTTGTTACCTTTATTTGGCTGATTTTTCCGGCAGGGCAAGGTTAGTTTGGCTTACTGTTGGGTTTAGATGTGCCGAGGGGGGGCTTTTAATGAGTGTGCTTTACTGTGATTGAAGAGTGTAATCAGTAAAAACTGCCACTGGTTTGATGTGCGGTGCGTTACTAAAGCATGCCGCATTATTGGTTTGAAGTGGTGGGCCCGGTAGGATTTGAACCTACGACCAATGGATTCACTTTGCCCGAACATTTCTGAACGGAGCGGACTATCTCATCACCCTCAGTCGCGTTTGCGGCTGGTGGGGCGCGGGAAGCTCTAGCCTGTTATTAAGAACACTGTAGTTCTCAGGTAGTCTCTGCACCTTCCAAAGGTGTACCTTTGGCTTGGCTCAGGATTGCCTTCAGCCTAGCTGTTAAGGTTTCCCTGAATTCATCCCGTTCATTCTATATTTTACAATATAGACGCACCATTTTGATGAGTCCACTGCTCTAACCAACTGAGCTACAGGCCCACTTCGCGGGTGATTGTACATCAAATTGACGGTGCGCGTCTTGTGATTTTATAGCGAGATCGCACTGATCGGCAGAAGTGATAGAACGGTTCAGTGGAAATAGATCTATGTGCTGGATAAAGAAAGATCCGTTACGCCGGTAGAGTTCCAATGTGCAGGCATGAATCTAGGGTGTAATCCTTGTGCTTAAGGTTTACCTTCGCCTTGAAAACGACTGTTGATACTTCATGCTCAGG
>JALZUX010000615.1 GCA_023301405.1 Granulosicoccaceae bacterium
TTTATCCTTTTGTGGCAATTCGCAAGGTAGGAAGACTCTGAGCGTGATGCTTGTTTGTGGGGCCTGTTCAGTTGGCCGAGCCGCGGAGCTTAGCTCGATAGCGTTTGGCTCGTGCAATCATTCTCATCTGCCGCAACCGATGTGGTCGGTCATTGATTCTCATCAGCCTGATCTGTTTATATGGACTGGGGATGTGGTCTATGCCGATACAACCTCTGCCACAGAAATGAAGCGGAAATACCAACAACAATTATCTACGCCTGCTTATAAGGATTTCAGGCAGAAATATCCAATTGTGGGTGTCTGGGACGATCATGATTATGGTGTTAATAACGGTGGTAAGAGTTACCCGCTAAAAGCTGAAAGTCAGCAGATGTTTTTAGACTTTCTGGATGAGGCGGATGATAGCCGCAGGCGTCAACAGGAGGGGATTTATACGTCGCACAATTATGGGAGTGGGGATCGAAAAGTGAAGGTGATTCTTCTCGATACCCGGTATCACCGGGATAGGGCAGGTTTCGGCCGTGCGGACATGTTGGGTCAGGAGCAGTGGCTTTGGCTTGAGAGTGAAATGAAGAACAGCTCTGCGGCGGTAAATATTATTGTTTCAGGAGTGTCTGTATTATCAACGCAGATGCCGTATGCGGAAGAATGGAATGATTTTAAGTGGGCGCGTAAAAGGCTTTTTAATTTAATTGAAAAGCATCAATTGCCGGGTGTATTGTTTTTTACTGGAGATCGGCATTTTTCATCTCACCTGAGTGAAAAGGTTAATGGTCGCACCTATCATGAATTTATGAGTAGTGGCTTAACGCATTATATGAATAGAAAGCGTGTATCGCAGATCTTCAAATATTATTATGGTGAGGACTACAGTTACTTTGGTTTGAACTTCAGTTTAATGGATTTTCACTGGGATCGAACGCCAGTGCAGCTAACTTTTCGTGTTTTTGATCAGGAAAACATTAAGCGAGTTGAAAAATCACTGAGCTTAACTAATCGGTATTGGGCTGACTAAACTCACCCGCGAGTAGCCAGTAATTCATGGGTCGTGCTGGCGCTGTTACTGATCAGTGCCGGTGTCAAAGATTGTGATTCTATTGTTTGTTCTCACCCAGAAATAAGCTTTGCAGCGGTCGTCACATGCGCACGATCTTTCATCAGCTGCATGTAGTTAGGTTTATTGGTCAGAGAAACATGTATGGCAGGCAAAGTCATACATCTGCCATTGCTAGCTATGTGATGTTAATGTGCACGCATAAATTAGTGGGAGAGTGTATTCGCTAATCGGTCATTCCACGGTGACGCTCTTGGCCAGGTTTCGAGGTTGATCAACATCCCGATTTAGTGCGACGGCGCTATGGTAAGCCAGCAACTGAAGTGAGACTCCCAATATTATTCCTTGCACTAAAGGGTCTGCTTTCGGGGTTCTGATAACGTGGTCAGAGAGTTGATCAATTCGTTTGTTGTCTGAGTCGGTGATTGCTATCACCGGTGCATTGCGCGCTTTTATTTCCTCGAGTGAGCCAAGTGATTTTGTCAGCAACTCTGATTCAGGCAGCACTATGTAGCATGGGGTGTCTTTGCTGACCAGTGCCAGTGGTCCGTGCTTTAATTCTGAGGCCGGATAGGCTTCGGCGTGAATGTATGATATTTCTTTAAGCTTCTGTGCGCCTTCAAGTGCTACTGGGTAGGCTGATGTTCGGCCGATAAAAAATGCACTATGGCTGTGGCAATATTGTTTGGCAATGTTGGCGATTTGCGGCTCTAGCGCAATAACATTGCTTATGTTTTGTGGAACACCGTTGAGTTGTTCTATTAGGTGTGCGCCTTTTTGTGGAGATATATCTCTGGTGCGTCCGAACAAAATGGCTAGCAAGGCGAATACGCTCAGCATGGACGTATAAGCTTTGGTTGATGCGACTGAAACCTCAGGCCCGGCATGCATGTATACGCCGCCATCAACTTCTCTGGCAATGGTGCTGCCAACCGAGTTGACAATACCCAGTACAAAGCCGCCTTTGCGTTGTATTTCTCTTAATGCTGCTAGTGTGTCAAATGTTTCTCCAGATTGGCTTACAACAATGTACAGAGTATCTGCTTCAATGACAGGGTTTCGATAGCGAAATTCCGCTGCGGGTTCTGCATCTGATGGTATTCTTGCAAGTGACTCGATCATTTGGGCACCAGCGATACCGGCGTATAACGCGGACCCGCAGCCCAGTATTTTTATGCGTTTTGTTTTTAGTAGTTCGCGGGCATCAAGATTAAGCCCGCCTAAGTGTGAAGTGTTGAAGCGGGTATCAAGTCGGCCGCTTAGCGTGCGGCGTACGGTGTCTGGTTGATCGATAATTTCTTTGTACAGAAAGTGCGCATGACCTTCTTTGCTGTAGTCTTCGTTGCTACTGGTTAGAATGACTGTTGTTTTGATGCTGCGACTCGCATCCATTGTGCTTACTTCAAAACCGCCTGGCTTTAAAATGGCCAGTTCTCCGTCATCAAGGTGTACTACTTCTCGCGTGTATCTTGATAATGCAGACATGTCAGATGCTGCCAGCATTTCACCCTCGCCAATGCCTATGATCACAGGGCTTCCGTTTCTTGCAATAACAATAGAGTCAGCGTTTTCACTGCTCATAGCTGCCAGCCCATAGGTACCGACGATCCTTGTTAGAGCCAGGCGCATCGCATCGATGAGATCTAACTTGTCTGTTTGTTGGATCTTTGATAGCAGCTGCACTAGAACTTCGGTATCGGTGTCTGATTGAAATTCAATGCCATCATCAAGTAGGCTTTCTTTTAGAGTATCTACATTTTCAATGATGCCATTGTGAACCAGGGAGATTGATGCACTGGCATTCAGGTGTGGGTGGGCATTGGAATCGTTGGGAGCGCCATGCGTGGCCCAGCGCGTGTGACCGATGCCGCAGGTGCCATTTATTTTTGCAGGTAGTTGAGATTCCAGTACGCGTAGTTTGCCAGCGGCTTTCCAGGTGTTGAGTTTTTTTCGTGCGTGGACAGTGATGCCAGCGGAATCATAACCGCGATACTCAAGGCGTCTCAGGCCATCGAGAAGGATGGAGGTGGCGACTTGTGGGCCGGTGTAAGCAATAATTCCGCACATGATTTAATTCCGTAAAGTAAATAGTGTGATTAGGGAGTCACCACTGTTTAGCCGTAAACGATGCGCCTGATTTGACGGTCTGATCGCTCCGCAGCCGGGAAAACCCGTGTAGGCAGTTCGGTCTTCAATGCAGCAAAGATCTCAGCATTGCTTTGCCCCTGAAGTTGCATCTCTCGATGTCTTCTGCGGATATAGGCGTCAGGTAGCTCTTGAAAATAGTTCACCACCTCGTCGATCAGTCGCTCTGCATCAGCATTGCTAATTGCCATGTTGCGGCATAGGTGCTCGATGAGGTCGTTGTGGTTTGACTCTGTCATTGGCGGAGAAGATAGCCCGAAGTGACGGATTGTGGAATTATTTTGCCCGAAATTGGGCAGATTTTAACGCAATTGATTCCGCTGTTTTGGTGGAAGAGGGCAAAAGTGCAGTGCTTTAGCGACAGCTTTCTGAAAAATACTGAAGGGTTCACGGCTCATCAATGCTAATTAGCTAGCGATATCGTTTGGCTATGCAGGCCGTGGCAGCTCTGTTGAGGTGGTGACAGCAAGAATTACTACTTCTTGGAATAGTATGAATGTGCGCCGTTGGTGGAGAGAGGGATTGGCAGCAGGTATAAGTCTGATGTTACTTAGGAGTGCATTGGGT
>JALZUX010000616.1 GCA_023301405.1 Granulosicoccaceae bacterium
TACCTGGGTTGGGCCGGCAGCCGCCGTGACTTGTCGAATGGCTTCTACCATGCCAATGAAGCCACCGGCGGCACCGGCCTGGCCTGCAGACAGTTGCCCGCCAGAAGTATTGTGCGGAAAATCACCATCAATAGTTAAGTCATGTGACCGAACAAACTCAGCGGCATCACCCTTCTCGCAAAAACCTAAATCTTCTATCTGCATCATTGAGATAACCGGGTAGTCGTCATAGGTTTGCAACAGATCAATATCAGTGGGTGTGCACCCGGCCATTTCATAAAGCTCATCAATGTCCAGGGTCCAACCGCCGCGCAACTGGATGGGATCATCGCTATGGGCGTTATGACGCTCAATGGTAGACCCTATAGTGGCATATGGTAAGTTGCGACGACTGGCCTCCTCTTCAGACATCATCAGAAAACACTCAGAACCGGCACAGGGCATTACACAATCGAATAATGCGATCGGGTCAGCAATAGGCCGTGCATTGATATAGTCGTCTAGTGTCAGTGGTTTTTTCATTAGTGCATTAGGGTTGCGAAGCGCATTGTCGCGCTGCGCCACACACAGGCGACCGAAGTCCTCTTTGGTGGCTCCGTAGGTTTGCATATAACTATCAGTAAGCAGTGCAAAGTTAGCGTTGGGACCGCCGTACCCATAAGGGTATGACGCATCCATCGCAAAGCGTGAAAAGCTCGACAACATATTACGAAAGCTATCAATATGATTGGTATCACCCGCCACACAGGCCACAATACTGGCATCGCCGGCTTGAATTGCCCGTGCCGCTCTGCGCAAAGCAACCGATGCACTAGCACCACCCATCGGAATATGATCTAACCAGCGAGGGCACAATCCAAGGTGCTGAGTTAAGCCGACGGCTGAATCTGGAAACAGCGTGAAACTTGCAACGCTGAAACCGTCGAGCTCTGCTGGTGCTAAACCGGCCGCATCCAGCGAGCCACGCAACGCTTTGGCAATCCACCAGTGCGCGGTATCAATAGAGTAACGTTGATAAGGCATTGAGAACGGCGCCACTACCGCCACACCTTCATAATTTAAACGCTTCATTGATCCCACCCTATCGTTTTTTAAGATGCGCTGTTACCACAGTTTTCGGATCATCCAGCAAACTGGTGACAAGGCTTTTTAACTCAGCACGCTGAATTTTTTGAGTTGCCGTGAGCGGCAGCTTTTCAACAAACGCGATGTAACCGGGTGCTTTGAAATAGGCCATCTGCTCAAGGCACCAGCCAGTGATTGCGGCGGCTTGATCTGCACCGGGGTCAGTGACTTTTAGACATGCAAATACCTCATCGCCACGTATCTTGTCAGGCACAGCAGCGACCGCGGCTGCCTGTACATCAGGGTGGCGCATCAATACTGACTCTACTTCAACCGCTGAAATATTTTCACCTGATCGACGAATAACATTTTTTTTTCGATCTACAAAATAATAGTTACCATCAGCGTCTTTACGAACAATATCACCGGTGTGAAACCAGTTGCCTGCCCACGCCTGGCTGGTGGCTTGCGGGTCTTTATAATACTCTGTGAAAAAACCGTAGCGCGGATCTTCACCGGCACGGCGCACCAGCAATTCACCCTGCGATACTGAATGGCCATCATCATCAATAAGTTTGCATTCAACAGACATTTCAGGCTTGCCAATGCTTGCCTGGGCCACTAGTCGATCTGTTGTCGACGCAGCAATCACCGCCCCCGCACCGGTCTCTGTCATCGCCCACGCTTCAACCAACGGAAAACCAAAACGCGCTTCAAAGCCCACCTGTAGCTTTGGGTCAACACCGGCACCAAACCCGAAACGCACGTTGTGGTCATGATCTGCACCTGATGCATCAAAGCCCATCAGCATACTAGGCATAACCCCAAGATAATGAAGACAGGTGGCATTAGCCGCCTTTACATCAGACCACCAACTACGCGGGTGAAAGCGATCAAGCACTGTCAGACAACCACCTACAGTGACCATCGCCATAAATGAATAGGCCATGGCATTCATATGAAAAATTGGCAGCGGCGTGATCATGCGTTCACCGTTTTCCTGCAGATTAACAATCCCCTCTACGTCGGCGTACCAGCGACCGGCCAGCAAAAAATAGGTGTTGGCTAAAACGCAGCCCTTTGGCTTGCCGGTTGTCCCTGACGTATAAAGTATTGCTGCCTCACGTGCCCCGCCGACTTGGGCACTGGCCACAACAGCATTCGCCCTTGGGGATGGAATAGCAGTTGCCGGTTCAATCACGGCCACTTCAACACCTGCCGTTTCAGCGGCGCTTTTTAGCTCGGCATGGCGGGCATCAGTGGCAATTATTAGTGCCGGTTCAGAGTGACCGATCAGGTATTCTAATTCAGTGACTCGTAAATCCGGGTTAATCGGCACCACTGAGGCACCAATTTTGTTAAGCGCCAACCAGCTGATAAAAAAAACCGGACGATTCTCAAGCAGTAGCGCTACACGCATTCCGGCAACGTAACCGGCGGCTTGCAACGCGGCTGCCAATTCATTGATCTGTGACAGCGCCGCGCCGTAGGAAATCTCACCAGGCTTAATGCTGTACACATTGGCGGTGCCGGGCAACACATTCAGTACCGGGCGTGTTGGATACTTTTCAGC
>JALZUX010000617.1 GCA_023301405.1 Granulosicoccaceae bacterium
CTGTTGAAAACACTGATCTCGCTAATGTTGTAAGCCTGCCCCAGGTCAACACGCCACCATGGATTAACCGCGTCCTCGATGGTATGTGTGGTCGAAGATGCTCCGTGATAGTCGCCGTCAGTATTACCATCGACGGCTCGAGCTGCCACACCACCAATAAAAGTCGTCGACTGTGTCGCGGGTTGGTTTAATGCAAGGTTATCACCGGGTGCGGGAGAAGGCCTCGGGCTTGAGGTCAACACAACACGCACATTGTCAATCACCACACCCAGACTGCCAGACGATAGACTACTGAATCCGAAAGTTTGTTGTCCGCTTACCGGAGCCACAAAGGGAATGGCGGCTGTTTGGTAGTTAGGTACCCGCATTGCAGCGGTTGCAGTGATGGTGTCGACAATATTGCGACCAAACAATACATTCGCACTCTCTTGCGACGTTTCTGTATCGTTATGCAGTGCATACTCAAACCGTAATTCGTAGCTTGCGCCGGGTGAGAAGCCATCGACCGTTTGTTCCAATCCACCAGCCGAATCACCAGCCAGGTCCAACGACTGCAGGCCATTGGAGGCAGGCCATGGTGTGCGATCAATTTCAACGTCACCACTGGTGATTGTCCAGCCGGGTATGTCATTCACGCCGCTGAAAGTGGAAAAAGTACTTACCAATGGAGATTCGAACGATCCGTTGACAAACGTAGGCCCGTCTACTTCAATCGGCTCAAGTGAGAGTATCCACTCGCTTAATAAGTCAACACCTGCCTCATCAACCAGATCTTTGGCAATCGGTGGCATGGAGAAGGATTCACCGGCGGAAGCCAGCCGATGAAAAAGCACGGAACTGGTCAGACTGCCGGGGACTATCACTGCCTCATTTTGAATACCAAGAGATTCAACAAGTGAACCATTAATAAGGTTCTGGTCAGCCAGTGGCGTTGTTAACCGCGCATCGAAGTTCGCTCTGACGCCGCCGGGCATATGACAGTAAGAACAATTTGAATCCAAGTAGGAACGTGCGCGGTCAGCTACACTCAGTGTTTCGTCATTCGTCGGTGATGACGTGAGTACGCTGTTGAGAAAGTTGTTCAGCTCGGCTTGCTCAATGGCAGGACTGAACATACCCAGTGAGTTCAATGTTTCAAGCTGATTGGATGTCCGTCCGCTTGATGGGTAAACAGTATCGCCGTTAAGCTGGCGTGTATTGGGCCCCAGCGCACCTCCTGCTGCTTCAGTATGGCAAGTCAGACACTGTGCACGACTGGGATAACTCCAAGTTTGCTGGAAGCTGCCTGACGGTGTATTGATTGTAAAGTTCTGTTCTTCGCCTGTCGTCAAAAGAAACGCATCCGTACCGGCGTTGTTCCAACGATAAGTCACACCATAGTAGCCATCTTCACCGTGCACAATAAATCGGGTTTCCAGACGTACGTTGGAATTCGGGTCAGCCGTATTGGTCAGTAACTCGAAATGCTTGATCAGCACAGACCCTACTGGGAATGACCAGTCACCATTTTCAGAAAAGCCAATCTGTTCACTACCTGCATTGTGGCTGCCATCGTTTGGAATACACATCCAGCGCTCTTTCAATGCTGCATCTGACCAAAAGGGCACATTAAGATCGTAGGGCACACAACCGGCATGCGGGACTAGGTCCTGCAGGTTAGTGAATGCGCCGGTTTGAGACAGGGCTGCCGGCGGTTCCGGTGTAGCAACTACACCGCTTGCACGCGCCAGCATTTCGATCTTGCCTCCGGGAGCTAATCCTCCTGCTGACCGCGCCATGAGGATATCGCCTCTGCTATCGAGCAAATAAGAATTAATGCCGTTGGGAAAGCCCGAGGTTACGGTACCAATCTGTTCGATAGTATTGGAATTGCCATTGGTGTTAGCAGTCCAGAGATTACCGCTGAGGAAGTCAGAGAAAACATACTTGCCAATGAGTTCGGGGAATTTTCCCCCTCGGTATACGCCGGCCCCTATAACCGATTGACCCTCGGTACGAGGATATGCCCAGATTGGTGGTGCTTCGTTACCGATAATGTTTGCCGGTCTGGGGATTAACCCCGGGGCTGTACCTTCCATGTAACCCCACTGGTGATTATCACCGCTTCTTGTGATGTTGATCTCTTCCATGACAGCTTGCCCGACATCGGCAACCCAGATATTACCCGTAGCAGGATCACGGGACACAGTCCACGGATGCCGCAGACCTATGCTATAAAATTCTTCAAGCGAGTTTCCAGTTGGATCGACGAAAGGATTATCATTTGGAATAAAATAATTTTGTGAAAATGACGCTGGCCACTCAGGACCATTTGCCGCAGGGTTTGCGTCAAGATTGGTAGGCTGTCGTCTTATAGGATGACTTCGGCTACTATCCTGATCCACATCGATACGAAGCAATCCACTAAACAGGCCGCCATCCAGACGTTGAGTGGAAGTGAGCTTACTACAACAGTTTCCTTCATCACCGGCAGAGATATAAAGAAAGCCATCATCTCCGAAAAAAAGTTCACCGCCAATATGCCATTGCTCGCGATCGTATTGATTTATTAATACTTGTTCTGTACCCAGATTAACTTGCCCGCCCAAAACAGAGAATCGTGAGACGCGGTTGTACCCGTTAAGGGTAGGGTTGTCCGAGAATGTGCCCGATTGAGTCGGAGACCAGCGGTAAGATATGTAGACGTAGTCGCGGTTTGCCGACTGTGGCAGGCCAAATTCCGGATGAAACGCCAGATCGCTTATACCACCCTCGCCAATACTCGATTTACCGTGCATGATCGATGAAATATCAAAGAACGGTGTTTTGTCTGTAGCTCCCATTTGGTGCGAAACAGTCCAGCCCTTGCCATCTTTACCCACTATCACCAATCTATTTTCAGACGGATGTTCGACGATTCTTATGGGTTCGACGAATGTAAGGCCCGGGTAGTAGTCAACCTGAGTCCAGTCACCTTCGGCAGACCCCGGGCTTGTTGTAGGAAACGCACCATCGAGATAGGGCGATACTGCAGAAGGTGAGTCAAGACCCGGTGCAGCTGTTGAAATTTGTGAGGTTGCGAATGACACAACTATCGCAGCACAGGTTAAGAAGGC
>JALZUX010000618.1 GCA_023301405.1 Granulosicoccaceae bacterium
TGCCAATGCCAATGCCAATGCCAATGCTGATGGAAAAAGTACTCCGCTGTCGTTGTTAGTCGGTGGGACGCCATTTCAGGTCAAGGTCTGGGAAGCTCTGCTGCAGCTGCCGGTTGGCAGCCGGGTGAGTTACCAGCAATTGGCAAGCAAAGTAGGCAGCCCCAAAGCGGTACGGGCGATTGGTACAGCAGTCGGTCGCAATCCGCTGGCGGTGCTAATCCCTTGCCATCGGGTGATCAGGAGTGACGGATTGTTGGGCGGTTACCACTGGGGGGTAGGGCGTAAGCTCGCGATTCAAGGGTGGGAATCAGCGCAACGGACGCCGCATGTCATGCGCGCGGTCAATTCGGTGCTGAACTAGAGAATTCCGGTGTGCCAGCCGAAGTTTGTAAGTTGACGCTTACGTAAACGTCAACCATAATTTTGACGATTACTTCCAAGCTACTCACTATTGGCACTGCTGTTGCCGCAGCTGATTTCAAGAACAACGATTTGGTGGAACCATGTTTAATGCATCGATGAATTTCGCTTTAGGGGAAGAGGTTGAGTTACTGCGGGAAACGGTACATCGCTGGGCGCAAGATCGCGTCGCGCCGATGGCGGCCCAAATAGACAAAGACAACCTCTTTCCAGCCGAGCTATGGCCTGAAATGGGTGAGCTCGGATTGTTGGGCATCACCGTTGAGGAAGAGTTCGGTGGTTCGGGAATGGGCTATCTTGCTCATACCATCGCTGTAGAAGAAATAGCGCGGGCCAGCGCGTCAGTGTCATTATCGTACGGCGCACATTCTAACTTGTGTGTGAACCAAATCCGCTTGAATGGCACGGAGGCACAACGGCTAAAATATTTGCCCGGGCTTGTCAGTGGTGAGCACGTTGGAGCACTTGCCATGTCAGAGGCCGGATCAGGATCTGATGTGGTTTCAATGCAGCTTAAGGCGGAAAAAAAGAACGGCTACTACGTGCTGAATGGCACTAAGTACTGGATCACCAACGGGCCGGATGCAAACACGCTGGTAGTGTATGCAAAGACCGATGCCAGTGCAGGATCACGCGGTATCACTGCATTTATCATTGAAAAAGGCTTTGCAGGTTTTAGTACATCTGAACACTTTGACAAGCTAGGGATGCGTGGCTCCAATACGGCAGAATTAATATTCAATAATTGCGAAGTGCCAGAAGAAAATATTCTGGGCGTAGAAGGTAAAGGTGTAAACGTGCTGATGTCCGGGCTCGATTACGAAAGAGTCGTGTTATCCGGTATTGGTATAGGCATCATGAATGCCTGCCTTGACCACATCATGCCGTATATGCATGAAAGAAAGCAGTTTGATCAATCGGTTGGTAATTTCCAGTTAATGCAAGGCAAGATAGCTGATATGTATACGATGATGAATTCATCACGTGCCTATGTGTATGCTGTTGCAGGGGCCTGTGACCGCGGTGAAGTTACCCGTCAGGATGCAGCTGGCTGCGTACTAATTGCCAGTGAAAAAGCAATGGAGCAATCAGTTCAGGCGGTGCAGGCAATGGGGGGGGCCGGTTATATGAATGACTCACCGCTTAGTCGCATTATGCGTGATGCAAAGCTAATGGAAATCGGTGCGGGTACTAGTGAAATTCGTCGTATGTTAATCGGGCGTGAATTGATGCGGGTGACCAGTTGAGTGTTATAACGTCAGCCATTGCACCGTCATCAGCAGTTTTTAAAACTAACGCTGATGCCAATGCTGAAGCGCTGAAGACTGTACAGGAAGCCGCGTTAGCAGCGGCAGCCGGTGGCGGTGAACATTCCCGCGAGCGTCATTTGTCGCGCGGCAAAATGCTGCCACGTGATCGTGTAGCAAACCTACTTGATCCCGGCTCTCCTTTTCTTGAGATAGGTGCAACCGTTGCTCATGATTTGTATGATGGTGCAGCACCGTGCGGTGGGTTGATTACCGGTATTGGTCAAGTGCACGGTATGGAAGTCATGGTGGTGTGTAACGATGCGACTGTGAAAGGTGGCACGTACTACCCGTTAACCGTAAAAAAACATCTGCGTGCTCAAGAGATAGCGCAGGAAAATTGTTTGCCTTGTGTGTACCTGGTAGACAGTGGAGGCGCTAACTTACCTAACCAGGACGAGGTCTTTCCCGACCGCGATCACTTTGGCCGAATATTTTTTAATCAAGCTAATATGTCTGCCGCTGGTATTCCACAAATTGCCGTAGTGATGGGATCGTGTACTGCCGGTGGCGCGTATGTGCCGGCTATGTCAGACGTTACTATCATTGTTAAAGAGCAAGGCACTATATTTTTAGCAGGACCGCCGTTGGTTAAGGCGGCAACCGGTGAGGTCGTTAGTGCCGAAGACTTAGGCGGCGGTGATGTGCACACGCGTTTATCCGGTGTGGCAGATACCTTGGCTGATGACGATACTCACGCGCTGGCCCTTGCTCGCTTAGCGGTCAAGAACCTTAACCGGCTGCAGCCGACCACAGTGCAAATGCAGCCTGTTGAAGAGCCCTTGTTTGATCCTGCAGAACTTCCCGGTGTGGTGCCTGCCGATCTGAAAACGCCTTATGATATTCGTGAGGTGATCGCCCGCGTCGTTGATGGATCAAAGTTCGATGAATTCAAAGCGCGCTACGGTACTACGCTAGTGTGTGGTTTTGCGCACCTGTGTGGTATACCCATTGGCATAGTGGCGAATAACGGCGTGCTGTTTTCAGAATCAGCGGTGAAGGGAGCGCACTTTGTAGAGCTTTGTTCACAACGAAAAATACCGTTAGTGTTTCTGCAAAACATCACCGGCTTCATGGTGGGGCAGAAATATGAAAGCGAAGGCATAGCGCGCCACGGCGCTAAATTGGTAACTGCTGTTGCATCAACCAAAGTGCCTAAAATTACCGTTATTGTTGGTGGTTCTTTCGGCGCAGGAAACTATGGCATGGCGGGTCGTGCTTATAGCCCGCGTTTCCTCTGGACATGGCCTAACTCGCGAATTTCAGTGATGGGCGGAGAGCAGGCGGCAGGTGTGTTAGCCACGGTCAAGCGCGATGCAATGAATCGTAAAGGTGAAAGCTGGTCAGCCGATGATGAAGCGCAATTCAAGCAACCGACCATCGATATGTTTGAACGGCAGTCGCATCCTTTGTATGCGTCAGCACGGTTATGGGATGACGGCATTATAGACCCGCGCAAGACTCGCGATGTATTAGCGCTAAGTTTGAAAGCCAGTCTCAATGCATCCATTGAAGAGACACGCTTCGGCGTGTTTCGTATGTAAGTGGGGCTTAATACTATGTTTACTAAAATACTAATTGCCAATCGTGGTGAAATTGCCTGTCGTATTATGCGTACAGCTAACTCGATAGGTATCAGCACAGTGGCGGTTTATTCCGATGCTGATGCCAATGCTATGCACGTGGCGATGGCAGACGAAGCCATTCATATTGGTGGTTCTCCAGTGGCTGAAAGTTACCTGCGGGGTGATGTGATCATTGAAGCGGCGTTGTCCAGCGGCGCGCAAGCGATTCACCCGGGCTACGGTTTTCTTTCTGAAAACCCTGAGTTCGTTGAACAGGTAACCGCCGCCGGATTGCGTTTTATCGGCCCTTCTGCTGATGCCATTCGCGCCATGGGTCTTAAGGACGCCGCTAAAAACCTGATGCAGGACGCCGGTGTTCCTGTGGTGCCCGGCTACCATGGCGGAAATCAGGATGCTGATTTTCTAAAAGCAGAAGCTGATCGAATAGGGTACCCGGTACTCATTAAAGCGCGTGCCGGTGGCGGCGGTAAGGGGATGCGTAAGGTTGATACCCCCGCAGACTTTGCAGCTTCGTTGGAAGGCGCGATGCGTGAAGGCATGGCAAGCTTTGGTGATTCTTCTTGTCTTATTGAAAAATTTATCAGCACCCCAAGGCACATTGAAATACAGGTATTTGGTGATGATCACGGTAACGTAGTCCACCTGTTTGAGCGTGACTGCTCATTGCAGCGCCGTCACCAGAAAGTGATAGAAGAAGCACCGGCCCCCGGTATGACAGCCGAGATGCGCCAGGCCATGGGCGACGCGGCAGTCACGGCCTGTAAAGCGATTAATTACTCCGGTGCCGGCACCATAGAATTTATTGTTGATAGCACAGACGGTTTAAAGCCAGACGGTTTCTGGTTTATGGAAATGAACACCCGCCTGCAGGTAGAGCACCCGGTGACCGAGGCCATAACAGGACAGGATTTGGTAGCGTGGCAGCTTAAGGTGGCTGCAGGTGAAAAGCTGCCACTCAGTCAGGATCAACTATCAATCAATGGCTGGGCATTTGAGTCACGAGTGTATGCAGAGGATGTAGAAAGCGGGTTTCTGCCGGCGACTGGCACGATGGACTATTTACGATTTCCATCAAATGTAAGAATAGATACGGGGATACGCGAAGGGGATTCGATAACACCTTTTTACGATCCAATGATTGCCAAGCTCATTGTCCATGCTGAAACTCGAGCTGAAAGCTTGAGTAAAATGCATCGTGCACTTCAAGAGACAAAAGCTGCCGGTTCAACGACTAATGTAAATTTTCTGGCGGCGTTGTGTGTCAACAATGATTTTCGCACGGGTGATGTTGATACGGGATTGATTGAGCGTGATCTTGATCAGCTGGTGGCTGCGCAGTCTGTGCCAACTCAAATAGTGGCGGTAGCCGCAATTAGTGCACTAAAATTAATCGACAATTCAGCTGATCATATCGGTTTCACGCTGTGGGAGCCGTTGTCGCAAAGTGTCACGTTGCTATTGACAAATAGTGCAGAAAACTCAGACGATGATCTGCAGCGCGTGCAAAT
>JALZUX010000619.1 GCA_023301405.1 Granulosicoccaceae bacterium
GGCACTCGCGCAGAACCTTCATAGAAGCTCATCTTAAACCACAACCCTTTTTCACCCAGCATGTCGCCATGATCGGATACAAAGACGATGGTGGTGTTATCTACCTGACGGGTATCGTCAAGAACTTGTAGCACATCGCCAATCTTTTCATCAAGATAAGAAATATTAGCAAAGTAAGCCTGCCGTGCGCGGCGAACATCGTCGTCAGTGATAGTAAATTGCGTGTAGTCATTCGCCAACATTATTCGCTGCGAGTGAGGATCGAGTTGTTCAAAACGATAAGCGCTTTCAACTGGATCAAGATGTTCGCAGTCGTCATAAAGATCCATATATTTGCGGCGCGCGACGTAAGGATCATGCGGGTGTGTAAAACTGACAGTAACAGACCATGGTCGGTCATCAAGGCCACGTGACAGCTGATAAATTTTTTGCTTAGCCAAATTAGCCACTTCGTCATCGTATTCCATTTGATTGGTGATTTCAGCCGTCCCTGCACCAGTGACTGACCCCATGTTGTGGTACCACCATTCAATACGCTCGCCGGGCTTTCGGTAATCCGGTGTCCACCCGAAATCAGCCGGGTAGATGTCTGTCGTTAGGCGATCTTCAAAACCATGTAATTGATCAGGCCCGACAAAATGCATTTTTCCAGACAAACAGGTGTAGTAGCCTGCGCGCCGCAAGTGATGCGCGTAGGTAGGTATATCAGACGCGAATTCAGCGGCGTTGTCGTACACACGGGTACGCGAAGGCAACTGACCCGACATAAAGCTTGCCCGCCCCGGTGCGCACAACGGGGATGCCGTATAGGTATTCTGAAAACGGGTCGAACGTGCCGCCAATGCCTTGAGGTTAGGGGCGTGCAGCCATTCGGCCGGACCGTCAGGGAAAAAAGTACCGTTTAGCTGATCTACCATGAATATAAGGATATTCGGTTTGTTCGACATAGTTATTCCACTTAAGTTTAAGCCACTGAAATACTATTGAGATCCGGTGTTAATTTCAGTATTTATCACAACGAACACTACAGGGTATGAAATCATTTCACATCCCCTGAACCGCCCTTTATTGACGTGACACAAGTAGACCATAAGCATGAAAGCTTAATTAATCCCCTCAGCGCCATTTTTATTCGCTTACTACACAGTCATCTAACAAGAGGCAATCTACGACCAACAAACGATCGTTTGCAGCTTACCTGACGACATTTTTCGTTGGTCCCGTAACAAACGGTACCAATAAGTCAGCCCGACCGCTGACCGGTGAAATTGAAAACAACATCCTGTGCTAACAACATTGACACGGTCAGAAAATAATGAAAAAAACAACACCCGTCACTAGCAACTAAGAATAGAAAGTGCCGGGCTATATGGGCAGGAAAATTTGACACCTGAAGTATCGTCAACTAAAACGACGACGGTTAAGCTTGTCCTCACATGGAAAGAAACTAACCTTGACGCAAGGGCAGTATCTTCGACGTTACGTGAAAACCCTGTTGTTCGAAAAAGCAATGATCTAGAAGTAACAAGGCTTAATCAGTGACACTGCCCATATTTGTACTGGCAATAGCTACTCTGTTCTGATGTCAAAGCACCAAACCTGAGCCTGGCAATGCATCGTCACTCCGTGGCTTGTATGAACCAGGCAAGTAAAGCCCCCCATGTAGAGGCGATCACGCACTAAAATAGGCAAGCTTGCCGAGACTTAAAACCCCAAATATTATGGAGCGCATAGCACTGCTTAATTCCTATTTGATTAGTTAGAATGGCATTCCAAAACCAGTCGTACTATATTTCAATGGGTACAACCATGATCCGCTGTAGGCACTGGTAGCATTCAGACTCCCTAACAGCTATACCCCAGGCGCTAAAGACCACTGACAGAGCATAGCCACCGGCAGTGACATTTTACTCATAAGGTACAGGCACATGACTATTTATTCATTATTAGCAGAACGCGCACGTCACAAGCAGGCAATCATATTTTTCACTGCCTGCAAGCTTCTACCAGGTTAGAGCACTGTGGATCTTCTAGCCGATATCATAGGCATTATTCTGCAAGGCATTGGCATTGTTATCGTCGGGGGTGTTGCGTTATTTTTTATAATCATTTTATTTGGGGATGAAATTCTGTGGAACTTCCAGGCCAACGGCGACTGCGAGGCCTTCACCAAAAATAAGGTTAAAATTAAATTAAAGCATACCAAGAAAAAAGGCATGTTTCTGGAAATTCGCCAGCACTTGAAGCCAGAGTTTCAAAATAAGCACATCACTGTTCTTTTGAACGGCGCATTGATAGCCACCCTTGACGGTAATAACTTCACCAAATCAGCTGCACCGATTAACATTCCTATTGCTATCGACAAGCCAAAGAAAGGCCACATTGTGGCGTTAAAATTCGACGACAAACCCTTAATCTTGGCAAGACTTGTTTAGCTAACTATAGGCCGCTATGCTGCCTGTCAATCAACACAACCTAAAGAGTTATCAATTAGTATTTAACCCTGCAATACAAACTCAGCAAACCAACAGAGTAACTATTATGGAACGAGACATATACAAGTCACCGACATCAGACCTTACGTCAGCCGATGAAATAGTTAAATACGCTGGTTTTTGGATCAGGACAGGCGCATCCGTCATAGACACAATTTTGATAAT
>JALZUX010000620.1 GCA_023301405.1 Granulosicoccaceae bacterium
CGATTGAGGCGAATAGTCATTCTTCTTTAACGAAATCGATCGTAATAGCTGGCCAAAAGACCGCGCCCGCAGTAGATCATAGTTCTCGGACAGGCTCCTAGGTTGTCGTCTGTGTTCTCGACGATACTTCACTTAACCATTGATTTACACGGTCTTTGGCAAGGCTAAAGAGAGGATCTATGCAACTGCCATACCCCGCTGTTGCTCACCCGTTCACCTTGGCGCAATGGACGCGTTCCTCGCTCAGGCCTAGTGGCAATTTAGTTTATCAACGATATCTAACCATTGCTCGCCTGGTTGGGCGGTAAATCGAAGCATCTCATCGCCAATGCCTGATTCCGTAGCCATTGCCGGGAAGGCGATTTCAGCGGCATGCAGAAACATTCGCGATGCACCCACCTTATGTGCTGCACGATTGATAGCACGATCCCCGTAGCGAGTATCACCCAGCACTGCATGTCCACTGTGCGCCGCGTGAACTCTTATCTGATGCGTACGGCCGGTCTCGATCTGTATATCAACCAAACTGCAATTGCTGCCCGCTTTGCGTGGGAAAAAACGGCTTAACGCGGTTTTCCCTTGCTGTTGATCAACCACGACCATTCGCTCGCCGGATTCAGGCTGGTTTTTCAACAATGGTACATCGACGATCAGTGGCTCTCTCATTGCGCCATTCACCACTGCCAGATATTTTTTGTCGACTGCTCTAGCTCGCAGCGCGTCCTGGAAGTGAATGGACGTTGGTCTGTTCTTTGCGAGTACCAGACAACCACTGGTCTCACGATCCAAACGGTGAACTAAGCTGATTGAGGTATCATCATAAATCCGGTGTATCAGATCGATCACACCAAATTTCACTCCGGTACCACCATGCACTGCCAGGCCGGCAGGTTTATTGATAACTATCCAGTGATCATTTTCTGATATCACCGATGCCTCGACGTCTTTTATGAGGCCAGCCGGCAAGTGCACGGTGGTTTCGGCGCTGACTGTCACCGGCGGAATACGTACATCATCCCCAGCCGACAACTTGAACCCAGGTTTGACACGCCCCTTGTTGACGCGCACCTGACCGGTTCGCAGCAGGCGATAAACCAGACTCCTAGGTACTGTTTTAAGGAGGCCCATCAGGAAATTGTCTATTCGTTGCCCTGCATTTGGTGGCGGCACAACGACGTGTTGAACCTGCCGGAACTGTTCGTCAGGAGGAAGCATGGTGAGAAATTCAATAGTCAGATTTGAAGGGAACCCAGTTGGCTGCTATATTACATGCAAGGGTTGGACATATGTCTTAATTTTAGAGTCCATCTCGAAGAACCAAAATTCGCTGCCCGAGCCTCTCATCTAGCGGTGCCTTTCTTAGGCGCCCCTAATTGTGGAAAAAAGGATCTCGTGCAGCTACATCATCTCTCGTTCGACGATTCACAGCGCTCAAAGTCAATCAAACTTTGCACCGACTGACTCTTGCCACAGCAAACACACAGCTGCAGGCGAAGTGAAAGCGGCAGCCATATTTCTACAGAACGAGCTTCTAGGTAACAACAAAAGTAGTTCGGCACCAATAACAAGACGGACAAACATGCTGACATGCAGTTAGTAACTAACATGAAGGGATCCACCTATCACATAGCGTGTGAATCACACGAGGGTAAGGAACGCATCAGCTAGTCCCATTGAAAAAGAGTGCCGTCCACACAACCGGACGAAAACCTCAATGAAACGAATGCTTGTAAACGCCACTCAACCCGAAGAACTTCGCGTTGCCATAGTGGACGGGCAAAAGCTAGACAACCTTGACATAGAGAACAAAACAAGAGAACAGAAAAAAGCAAACATTTATAAGGCAAAAATCACCCGCGTAGAGCCAAGCCTTGAGGCTGTTTTCGTTGACTACGGCGCTGATCGCCACGGGTTTCTTCCATTTAAAGAAGTTGCCAAAGAATTCCTGTCTGAATCTGCCATGAAAGATGGCGGCCGGCCAAACGTAAAGGCTGGTATTCGCGAAGGCCAGGAAATACTGGTTCAGGTGGAAAAAGAAGAACGCGGCAACAAAGGTGCGGCGCTGACTACATTTGTAAGTCTTGCCGGTCGTTTTTTAGTACTGATGCCTAATAACCCTCGCGCTGGCGGAGTATCCCGGAGGATCGAGGGGGAAGAACGAAGTGAACTAAAGTCGGCCATGAACGAGCTGGTCATTCCTGAAGGAATGGGGATAATCGTACGCACAGCTGGCGTCGGTCGAACTGCAGTTGAGCTTCAATGGGATCTGGATTATCAGATCAAAATCTGGGAAGCCATTCTTGCCGCCGGCAAAGAAGCGAAAACCAGCACTCTCATCTACCAGGAAAGCAACGTCATTGTTCGCGCATTGCGTGATTACTTCCGTGGCGATATCGGCGAAATCCTGATTGATGAAGAATCAGTCTTTCAGCAAGCCAAAACGTTCATGTCACAGTACATGCCTCATTATATCCGCAAGCTCAAGTTGTACACTGACGACGTGCCGTTGTTCAATCGCTACCAGATTGAGGGCCAGATTGAGTCCGCTTATCAACGTGAAGTAAGGCTTCCGTCAGGCGGGGCTCTAGTCATCGATCACACAGAAGCACTTATCTCGATCGACATAAACTCTGCTCGCGCCACCAAAGGAGCAGACATCGAAGAAACCGCCACCAATACAAATATGGAAGCCTGCGAAGAAATTGGTCGCCAGTTGCGCTTACGTGATTTGGGTGGACTGATCGTGATCGATTTCATCGACATGATGGCACCAAAGAACCAAAAACTCGTTGAAAATGCACTTCGAGAAGTCGCTAAGCTTGACCGTGCCCGGGTTCAGATCGGACGTATATCCCGCTTTGGCCTGATGGAAATGTCGCGCCAACGTCTACGCCCATCGCTTGGTGAAACCAGCGAAATTGTCTGCCCACGCTGTGTTGGCCAAGGCACAATTCGCACGGTTGAATCCCTCGCCTTGCAACTGTTGCGTTTGCTGGAAGAAGAAACACTAAAAGAAAATACTGATCGCGTACTCATCAAAATGCCAGTACCAGTTGCCACTTACATGCTAAACGAAAAGCGCGATGCGATTCGAGAGATCGAAGAACGCAATCATGCGGTAGCGCTGTTGGTCCCGGACCATAATCTGGATACCCCACACTACGAAATCGAGCGCATTCGCTCCAATGAAACCGAT
This sequence comes from Granulosicoccaceae bacterium, assembly GCA_023301405.1. GTDB lineage: Bacteria > Pseudomonadota > Gammaproteobacteria > Granulosicoccales > Granulosicoccaceae. Next base: position 3,197 of record JALZUX010000620.1, read on the forward strand.
CACGCCTCTCATTTGCTTGGCACCCATGAGCTAGTCACCACTCCAACAACCACTTACACCCCGGCGAAAGACAAGGCCGACATTATGCAAGCAGCCGATGCCGCAGCCGTGCAAGGAGTAGAACCAATGACTCCAATCCCCACGCCTGCGCCAAAAGCTGCAGCGATCGTCGCCAAACCTGGATTGATTAGTCGGTTTCTTGGAATTTTTAGTGGCAAGGAAGAAGTCCAACAAACCACTGAAGAAAAACCACAAAGAAAACAAAACAACAACCGCGGACAAAACAACAATCGGAACAACAGCCGTGGCCGAGGCCGTCGCGACCAAAACCAGAATCGCAACAATACCAACAACAAGCAAACAGCCAAGCCAGAGCAGTCCCGCAATGCCGATAAGTCTGCCCAGACCGACGACAACCAACAACAACAGCAGCAGAAAGGCCAACGGAATAACAACAATCGTCGTCAGCGCAACAACAATCAGTCAGGCCGAAATCAACAGCAGTCGCAAGCAAATAACGCCGCCACCGGGCAAACTGACAGCCAGCAAGAAAAACAAACCGCGCCTAACAACCGCAACCAACAGCAGCGAAACCAACGATCAAATCAACCAAAACGCGATAATCAAAGATCACAAGAGCCCAATAAGCAAGAGTCTCGCTCGCAGAACGACAAAGGTGACACAGCAACAGCGAGTCAAAGCCCGGCTAACGCCAACAATGATCAAACCGCACAGGCCAATGACCAGACCAATAATCGATCATCTGGCAATAGATCAGGAAGACAGGCAAACAGGGGCCGCAACAACGAAAGAACATCAAGAAGCACACAAGCCGAAAATGTTGACAGCAGTGTAGATTCGCCAGCTTCAAGCGAAAACAGCAGGCCTCAGGCAGCGACCCACCAGAATCACACAACAACTTCGGAAAACACAAGTCCAACGCGTACTGCAGATACAGCCTCGGCCACCACAAGCCAGGCAACAGTAGAAAATAACCGCCCTGCTCCACCGGCCACGCCAACCCCTGATACTCAAGCGGCAGAATCGGCTAGCCACTCAAGCCCGACCAAAGAAGCAACGACCAACGACACTCAAGCCGATGCTACATCGACAGACAACGGCGCCGATAACACCACAAACCAAGCAAAAAGTTCAAGCAACCGTGGACCGCGCAGTCGCAACAACAGACGGCGACGAAAGCCGGCACAAGCATCTGCTGATGGCAACAACAGCTCAGAACAGCCACAAGCACCGCTTCAGCAGCCATCACAACAGTCAGCACAGCCAGCGCCTGTAAATACGGCAAGTGCACCGTCTGAAAAGCCCGACACCGTAAGCCAAAGCAAGCCGGCTCAACAAGCTTCGTCGACTCCTGCTTCCGCTCAACAACGCTCAGCCCCGGAAAATAAAGAACACGGCACAGGAACTCAGTCAGCTCAACAAGCTTCGCCGACTGGTGCTTCCGCTCAACGGCGCCCAACTCCGGAAAATAAACAAAACAGCACAGGGGCTCAATCAACACAAGTGGCCTCATCGGCGCCTGCTTCCACCCAGCGACGCCCGGCGCCGGAAAATAAAGACAACGGCCCAGGAACTCAACCAACACAAGTCGCCTCATCTACTCCTGCTTCCACCCAGCGACGCCCGGTGCCGGAAAATAAAGACAACAGTGCAGGAACTCAAGCAGCTAAAGCGGCCCCTGCAAATGCTGGCAACGTGCAGTCACTAAGCCCCACCAAGCGCTCTGAACCTTCAATGCAACAAGTCGTATCAAAACAAGCGTCAGTGGCACCAGTCGCGTCTAAACCGCCAAGACCGACTCATGTTCAAGCCAACGAAAATCAGAACCGTGGAAATCAAGCAGCGAATAAGCCCAAACCAGCGGCCAACCTGCAGCAAGTCGAAACCGCGGGTCATTCAGAACCCACAGCAAACGTTTCTGCCGTCCAGCCAAGCCAACTTAAAAGCTCGGTGCGCTCACTGGCCTCTGATTCAAAACCGACTCAGAAACCTGCCGCCCTGAGCAATCAACCTGTAGTGGCACCGGCCCCAAAACCAGCCGCTCCTTCAGCACCATTGCAGAAAGTGGAGACAAAAAAGCCTGTAGATTGATGCGCGAGCCAGGTTAGTCAAAGAAGCTTAAAACGGCGCCTCGGGCGCCGTTTTTTTGCTATCAATCACCCCGTTGATACGCTTTCTCACCCATTAAATGAGTGGCCAGCGTACATCGGTCATCGCCCAGCACCATGACTGCAAACAACTTCTCTTCGAAAGTAGCGGCACACTCTATACGTCGCGCTAATAGTTCTGTGGCCTGCATATCCACAATAGTAAAATCGGCTTCCTTACCGATGGCAAAATTACCGATACTGTGGTCCATTGAGACAGCTTTTGCACCGCCAAGAGTCAGTTCATAAAATAACTGTACGGGTGTTACTGGATTTCCACCAAGCTGCGCAACTTTATAGGCTTCATCTGCAGTGCGTAGCATACTGAAACTGGTCCCACCACCTACGTCTGTGGCCATACCTGTTGTGACGCCCGCTTGTCTTGCCCTGTGAAGATCAAACAACCCGCTCCCCAGAAACAAATTTGAGGTCGGGCAAAAAGCAGCTGTTGTGCCAGTCTCATGCATACGTGCAAGGTCTTGGTCATCAAGGTAGATGCAGTGGGCGTAAATGGCCCGTTCCCCTAACAGATCATAACGGTCATAAACATCCAGATAACTTCTGGACCACGGAAAGAGCTCGGCAACCCATTTAACTTCTGACGGATTTTCAGCCACATGACTTTGCAAATACACCCCGTCATTGTCTTTGAATAGTCGCCCCGCGAATTCAAGCTGTTGCTCTGTTGATGTAGGAGCAAAGCGTGGTGTTACCGCGTAGTTCAGCCTTTTAACACCGTGCCAACGCTCAATTAGCTGCTGACTTTTTTCATAGCTTTCAACCGCTGTGTCACGCAATTGTTCAGGGCAATTACGATCCATCATGACTTTACCGGCAGCGATTCTCATGTTGTATCTGCTTGCCACTGAAAATATCGCATCTACTGATTCGGGATGCACAGTGGCAAACATCATGGCGGTGGTCGTACCGTTGCGAAGCAACTCCTTGATAAAGAACTCTGCCGCTTTTCGGGCATGCTCACTATCAGAAAACTTTTGCTCGGCCGGAAAAGTATATTTTTCAAGCCATTCAAGTAATTGCGAGCCGTGGCTGGCAATTATATCTGTTTGCGGATAATGCAGGTGTGTATCAATAAAGCCCGGCACGATCAGTCGACCAGTATAATCTTCAACACTCAGTTGCTGGTATTCATCCTGCTGCAAAAGCTCAACAGCATCACCAAGCGCTTTGACTCGACCGTCGCACACCACCATTAGCCCATCTTCAAACACCTGCAGCGCACGACTGCCGTGAAGCCACGGGTCATCGATGAAGTGCGCAATCGTGCCGCGGAATAACTTAGTTTCAATCATGCTAAATGCTACGTCTGTTTATAATTTTCAGACTCCCAAAGCATCAACAGCTGGGCTGCGACACCAACCGCAATAGCTTCTGGGAAGTTTGAACGAATACCCTCTATACCGATAGGGCAACACAGGCGATCGACCCAAACTGGCTCAACCCCTCTGTATGCAAGCCTTCTTCTGAAGGTAGTGCGCTTTGTCTGTGAGCCTATTAACCCTAAAAAGGAGAAGCGTTTTTTTTCCAACACAGACCGACAGATATCAAAGTCTGTCGAGTGGCTATGAGTCATCACAATAAACCAGGCGTCATCGGCAGCATTAGTTACCTCGTCGGCGGGGCAATCAGTCAGCACAGCACTAACACGGCGTGGAAGTATTGCTGGAAATATTTCAGCGCGCTCATCAACCCAGATAATATCGCAAGCTAACAATGTGAGCTGTGCAATCAACGCTTCACCAACGTGCCCGGCGCCAAACAAGAAAACCACTGGATCGGCAGATGCTAACTTGTCGCAGGCCCACGTTTCGCCTTCATGTTCCGCTATGGTAAAGCACTCGTTCGCCGGAGCTTGGCCCAACTCAAGCAATAATTTTTCAGGGTATTCCGGTGCCCGCGCCAACCGCGCGGGCTTAGACGCCGACTGATCAATTCGACGGCAATACCAACCCTGAGCCGTGTCAGTGATCGGTGTGTTCATGTCAATGGTTTCAAACAACAGTTCCACCGAACCGCCACAGCATTGACCAAGCGCAGGTCCAAGAGCAAATTTTTGTCGGTGCGGAAGAATTGTGTTCGCCAAATGCCTGTCACGAGCAACCCTGACGGCCGAGAATTCAAGGTTTCCGCCGCCTATAGTTCCCTGCTGAGTGTCGGGTGTCACTAACATTCGTGCCCCCGCCTTTCTTGGCACAGACCCATTCGTTGCGACAACGGTTATCAGCGTCACCGAAGCTGATTCCGCAAGCAAATTGTGTAGTTGTTGTATCCAGAGCGGCATCCTCTAAGGATAGCGAATAACAGACAAACATAGTTCCTCAATCAGAAGTTTTACCAATTATTCATCCTGTTAGTTGCGCCCGATTTTCGCTATCCAGTCACACGATGGAACGTTTTATGCTGCTCTTACGGCCGGTTTCTGCGACACAGCAGACATCTTCAACACAGGCCGTTAATCGCCACTGCGACACGGGTTGTATTGACGTATCAAACTCATGACAGGGTCACGGGTTGGAACCATATTTTTTTACTTGGAATCGAATCGGAACTTGAACATGCGATTAAAACTTCTGACCAGTGTACTCGTCGTTGCCAGTACTCTACTCACCGCATGCGAAACCATGACGGCATCTAAAACCGTCGCCGTAAGCACAGGCGAACAATGGGCTTTGCTACCAATACAAAACTTGTCTCAAACTCCTTTGGCCGGCAACCGCGCCAAAGCATTAGTCGAAACTCACCTTCGGGCACACGGCGTTAGAAACATTGAAATCTACGAGGCAGCACCCGATCAGTCACTCATCGCTCTGCTCGATGATGCCGGCCAACTTGAAGCGGCAAAAAAATGGGCTAAAGAGCAGGGCTATGCTTATGGCGTAACCGGCAACGTGCAAGAGTGGCAATACAAAAACGGACTGGACAATGAGCCATCTGTCGGCTTGACCTTGAAATTCATTAATTTAATAAACGATGAAGTTATGTGGGTAGCATCGGCTTCACGTACAGGTTGGGGCTACAATAATTTATCTAACGTTGCCAGCAAAACCATCGAAGAGATTCTGTCAGAAGTGCGATTCACAGGACCACAGCCGGCCCGTCTGATCGCCGCCACGCCTACTCCGATACCGCCAACAACACCACGGCGTTCACCGTTACTTGGTCCGGTACCCGCCACCAACGACGAACCAGAAATAGGGGCAGCCTTGTCTGGTGACGACGTAGTTACCGACAACGAAGGAAACCGAGCACAACCGTCACTGCACAACAACAGCATATTGGAAGCTAAAAAACGATGATTAGTTTCAACCTGCCGTCATCAGCGGTTCAGAAACAAAAAAAAGGGTTCTCCTGGACCAAGACCGGCCCTCACAAGCGCTGGCCTCACAAGGTGATTGAGCTCGTTGTGTTTGCGGCTATTGTTCCCGCAATCGGTTACTTGTTTTTCCCACATGATCCGGTCGGAATGAACGCTGGCTTTCCGTGGTTTATTATCCCGCCAGTTTTATTCGCTGCGCGCTACGGAGCAGTCTGGGGTTTTCTTTGCTCTGTAGCGGCCTCGGCAATTCTTGCCTACCCCTTCGTCGCTTACGCTAGTGATATAAGCAACCTGATAGCGCTTGCGGTTGGCACAACGATTCTGAGTATTATTGTTGGCGACTATGCCAGTGCCGGGAAAAAACAAAGTACCCAAGAGTATGCCGAAAACCAATACCTACGGCATCGCTTAAAGGAATTTTCAAAGGACTACCATATCCTGAAGGTATCACACGGACAACTTGAAGAATTCATGGCTGGTCAGCGACTCAGCATTCGACAAGCGCTTCAACAACTAAAGCCTTCGCTAACAACCAACAATAACGAAGAGATGCAAGCCGGCAACGAACTCATGGCAGTGTTCGCTCAGTTTGGCGCTGTGCAGATCGCTGGACTCTATGGCATAAAAAGTCGCGACCGCATTAATCCCCGCCCGCTAGCAACTCATGGAAAGATGCCCGAACTACCATTGTTCGATCCCCTGTTAAAGCTCGCTATCGATAGCCATCAATTAGTAAGCGTCAAGCTGGAAGCGCAAGCCAATCAGACCGTTGAAAGCCAGCTATTGGCTGTTATACCTATTGTTGATTCACACGATCATCTGCACGGTGTTCTTGCTATCAAAGACATGCACTTTATGGCATTTCAACAAGAGAATCTGAATGTTCTGGCACTTCTTGGTAGCTACATTGGAGATATGCTTACACGCTCAAAGAGTGTTGGCGAATCTCGCAGCGGCTGGTTTCTTGCCGAGCTCGACAATGCCATTCGCTTCGCTAGCAGCAATAGAGTTCAATCGGCATTGTTAGCGATCAAGCTTAAAAATACCGACCAGACACAGCTGGTCTCTGACTTCCTTGGCTCTAATATTCGTAGCCTTGACTGCTCCTGGCAACCTCATTCCGCTACGGGTAGCAGTTCAATTATTATTTTGATGCCTCTAATGAATCAGAGTCAATGCAACGCCTACTTACAGCGGATCGCAAAAAAGTTATTTGATGAACACAACATCGAGCTTAACAACGTTGCCGCAGAAGTCCAGATGAAGCAAATAAAGCGGCGTGATACACGGGATACCTGCTTGACGTTTGTCAACAAGGTAACCGGCTTCACTGAAGAAAAAGCCGAGAAGCAAACTAAAGGTTGGCGAAAACGTGTTGCGTAGTCTCTTAGGTATACCAGCGCTTTGTATCGCACTGGCCGCAGAGCTAGTGTTGGGTGCGGAGTTACTCACCGATCTCGGGTTATCAATCACACGGGATGTCTGGCTTATCGCCCATGTCGCCGCTAGCGTTTTGGCGGCCGTTAGTATTTCATCAATGGTGCATAACCTGGTACCCGGAAAACGGCTCCCTTTGATTATGCTGTTTACCTCTCTCAGTTTTTTTATGCCTTTTATTGGCGCACTAGGTACTTGGTGTTCAGTGACATTTGGAGCAATTCTGGCCAATGGTCGTCACAAGGACAACGTATTCTGGCAAGTAACCTCTAACGCTGACCTACCCTTTGCGGCTCCCATCGACCGCCCGTTAGCAAAGCTTGACAGCCGCGGCTTTGTTGAACAACTGACGTTCGACACCCAGAGCGACAAACTGTACAACAAAGTTGCTGCAGCTAAAAACATTCGCACCAGCCAATCGGCACCTGTACTAAAAAGCGCCATAGGCCACTCTAATGAAAGAATTCGATTGGTTGCTCATCAAATGCTTGATAAAAAGGCAAATCGTTTAAACCGCGAAATTCAACGTCTTGAATCAGAAGCTAAGATATTAGAAAGCACTAGCAAATCAAATATTCACCTGCAGATTGCCAATAACTACTGGGAACTACTCACCCTTGAGGACGATGAGCCGGTCGCACGTGAAGAACTATTACTGAAAGCGGCAAGTCACGCGGCACAATCACTAGCCACTGAGCCTCGAAACGTCAATGCACACTTTACGCTTGGTCAAATTTACTTAAAGCAAGGCGAAATCGAAAGAGCAACAGCTTCATTCGAACGCTCGATTGAACTTGGCATTTCACCCGACAAAGCTCTGCCCTACATCGCCGAGGCTGCTTTTATATCTCGCAACTATAAAAAGTTACGCGCTACATTAGCCGAGGTTAGCCCTGCCTTTCGGTCATACCCTCCTATGTCAAACGTTGTTGAGTATTGGGCATGAGCAAGTCCCCTAAGTACAATCAAGAATCACATGCCAACATTTGCTTACTACTCGAAGGCACCTACCCTTATGTTCGTGGTGGTGTGTCAAGCTGGGTAAGGCAATTAATCGAAGGTATGCCCGACCTGACGTTCTCAATTGTATTTTTAGGGGGCAGCGCTGACGAATATGACAAACCAGCCTACGATATTCCACCTAACGTCGTCCACATAGAGAACCACTTTTTAATTGGTTCAGACAAAGAACCTGAGATTAAAAGGAAGTTTTGGAATCGCAAGACTGACAAATCAGCACAGTTTTCTTTAAGCGATAAATTACACGACCAGCTAAATCAGGAAGAAGGCCAGATCAATCCCGATGTAGTTCGTAATTTTACCGGTATTCTAACGAATAGCGATGCAATAACCCGCACTGACCTGCTTCACAGCGAAGAAGCATGGGAATCGATTCGTGAAAAATACTCGGATGCACCACCTGGCTTGGACTTCAATCATTTTTTCTGGACTGTCCGCACTATGCACAGTCCCCTGTTTACGCTAGCCAATATTGTCAATAACGCACCATCAGCCGATATGTACCATTCAGTGTCAACAGGTTATGCGGGCTATTTAGGGGCCATGCTAAAAAGTAAAACCGGTGCACCTTATATCATCAGTGAACATGGCATTTACACAAAGGAACGCGAAATTGATCTCGCCCACGTTGACTGGATCCCTGACGACGTTGATCCATTCAAAGTGGGTCTTGACGATAACATGGGTTATCTACGACAGACCTGGATTCGATTTTTCAAATCCCTCGGCAAGATGTCTTACAGTTCAGCAGATCATGTTTACACACTGTTTAACGGCAATCGTCTACGGCAAATTAAAGACGGTGCTGACGAATCGCGCCTGACCATAATCCCCAATGGTGTCTCTGTAAAGACACTCAAAGCTGTTCGCCGTGCAGGTGATGCACCCGTACCGCCAGTAGTGGCTTTGATTGGCCGCATTGTCCCCATTAAAGACATCAAAACATTCATTCGCGGTATGCGCATTGTCTGCTCGAAAGTGCCAGAAGCTCAAGGTTGGTTAGTTGGTCCGGAAGACGAAGATCCAGTCTACGTTAATGAGTGCCGCGCCTTAATAGAGAGTTTCGGTCTACAAGACTCGGTAAAGCTACTTGGGTTTCAAGACCTTGATGAAATTTTTCCACACATAGGGCTGACCGTACTGACCTCGGTCTCAGAAGGACAACCGCTAACGACACTTGAGGGATTCGCCGCTGGTATTCCGTCAGTCACAACCGACGTTGGCAGTTGCAGTGAGCTTATTCACGGCGGCAGTGAAGATGACAAAGCGCTAGGCAGTGCCGGTAAAATAATCCCGATTGCGAATCCAGCACTTTTTGCAGAAGCGGTTATCCCTTTCCTTACCGACCGTGAAAAATGGCAGGCTGCAAGCAAAGTTGCCATACAGCGAGCTGAGACTTACTACGATGAAACAGAGATGCTAGACCTCTATTACAACATTTATCTCGACAACATCGAAGCCTCGCAAAGTAATAATCCCATAAAAAAAGCAGAGGGTTTCTAAGATGGCTGGTATAGGATTCGAGCTTAGAAAGTACCTGGATGAGGATTCATTCAGTGGTACGGCAAAAGCCTATGGGTTTGCAGGACTCATCAGTGCCGGACCGTGGGTGTTGTCAATCCTTGGTGTGATGTTGATTGGTATTGTAGCAATATCGCAAAAAGTCGGCGGCCAGGAAGTTGAACAATTTACTACTTCTGTCACCTGGATCATGGGGACATCCCTGATATTGTCGGGCTTGCTACAGTTAGTGTTCACACGCTATATTGCCGACCGTCTTTTTGAAGGACGAGATCACCTTATTAATCCGAATTTATTCGGTGCGCTTTTACTGACTACTGTCATCAGTGGCGGTTTAGCGATGGCCGCCATGGTGACTCTATTCGATGAGAGCTTCAACTACGAAGCATTGATGGTGGCCAACTTTGTTACGCTATCAAACATTTGGATACTGGTGATATTTGTTGCCGGCCTGAAAAAGTTTAAGGTAATTCTTTACTCATTCTTTTTTGGTTACGCAACGACAGTATTGCTGTCAATCATACTTATTCCATACGGCATAAGCGGGCTTCTCAGTGGAATGCTTGCTGGCCACGGCTTATTGTTCTTTTTAATGCTTGCCGTCATCATTCCCGAATACCCCATTACTCAAACGGTTCGTTTTGATTTCCTTAAGCGTCGTGAAATTTTCCCTGCGCTAATATTTATAGGCGTCTTCTACAACCTGGGTATCTGGATAGACAAATTCATATTCTGGACCTACCCCGGCACATCAGAAGCAGTCATCGGCCCTCTTCGGGCATCGTTAATTTACGATTTACCTATATTTCTGGCCTACCTGTCAATTATCCCCGGCATGGCGGTTTTCCTATTACGAATTGAAACTGATTTCGCAGAAGCTTACGACGGTTTTTTTAATGCCGTGCGCAGTAATGCCAGCTTACAAGAGATCGAAACGTTGGGAAATGAAATGATCCTGGCTGTGCGCGAGGGGATATTTCAGATAATCAAAGTGCAAGGTATCACTGTGCTGATCCTGTATATGCTCGGGCCCAAAATTGTCAGTTGGTTAGGCATATCAGATAAATTTATACATCTCTATTACATTGATCTTGTCGGTGTGGCAGCACAAGTGCTAATGCTCGCTGTACTGAACGTGCTGTTCTACCTTGACCGACTCAAGGATGCATTCTGGCTGACACTAACATTGCTCATCACCAACAGTTGCTTTACATGGATCACGCTGGAACTCGGCCCCATGTACTACGGATACGGCTTTGGATTATCTATGACCTTGACCGCATTTGTTGGCATCTACTTGTTATCAAGTGAGCTTGAGAATATTGAATTTCGTACGTTCATGCGTCCTCGTGAAGCTACTGCTCACTAGCCGACGATTATACCGAGTGCTCCGGATTCCTATCATCATGCAGAAAATATCGATTATGCACCTGCTTCGACTGTGGTGCGCAGCACTACTATTTGTTGCTGGCACAGCACACGCTTTTGACGGCGGCAGTGTCGCGTTTTACTACGGCATTAATCCACCGGTAAACGCCCTTTCACAGTTTGATCGGCTTGTGGTTGAAGCGGATAACGTAGAGCCCAACGATCATCGCTTACTGAAAAGAAACGGTGCTGCCACTTTTGCCTATATCAGCGTGGGTGAAGTTGGACCGCATAGACCGTGGTTTAATCTTGTATCAGATCAGGCCACGTTAGGCACCAATACTGACTGGGCCAGCAAAGTGATGGATTTATCCAGTGCAGAGTGGCAAAGGCTATTGTTGCAACGAGTAAACGAGTTAGTTAATCGCGGCTATGACGGCTTGTTTCTCGACACCATGGATAGCTATCAGATATACGCAAAAAATAACGAGCATCGGCTTGAGCAAGAAAAAGCACTGACCAACTTGCTGTACAGGATAAAACGAAAGTATCCAAACATTCGCTTGATCGCCAACCGCGGGTTTGAGGTAATCGATCAGGTTGCCCCCTACCTTGAAGCAATTGCTGCGGAATCCCTCTATGCCGGCTGGAACAACGCAGAACAATCATATAAAAAGGTGCCGGAAAACGATCGCCAATGGCTGACAAATAAGCTTGCCTCGATACAACAACAACATGAAATCGATATCATCGTTATCGACTACCTTCCCCCCGCACAAAGAAGTGAAGCACGCGATGTCGCCGCACAGATATCAGCCTCCGGCTTCATACCGTGGATAGCGAACCCGTCTCTTGACTATGTGGGCATTGGATTGTTAGAAGTTATTCCTCGAGATGTGCTGATGGTCTATGACAGCCGGGTGAATGGAAAGATCGAACAAGCCGAAGTGCATTCTATACTGGCAGTACCGTTGGAATACATGGGTTATGTTCCGCAATACCACGATATCGCAGAAAAACCATTGCCTGAAGGCGTATTGAAAGGTAAATACGCCGGCGTCGCAATTTGGGCCGTTGATATCATTGAGGGCGCTCACTATCCAAAGTGGCTAGCCAAACAGCTGCAAGATACCACACCAGTCGCCCTATTTAGTTCCCCTGGCGCTGAGTCAACAGAAGAAATCTATGAACTAATGGGACTAGAGACTGTTACCAAGTTCGATCGTAACGATCTACAGCTGCTGAAAAGTGACGGACTAATTGGCTACGAGTCACCAATTCCCCCACGCGTGAATCAGCTATCGGCATGGGTTACTAATGTGTCTGCTAACAACACGGTTCATCTAGCATTCGAGGACAAGCAAGGAATGCAACTCGATACAGTTATCACAGGCCCGTGGGGCGGCTTAGCCCTGGCCCCTGTTGTGATCTCACTTGATGTCGACAAAACTGTTAGCTGGATTATCGATCCATTCACGTTTCTGAAAAAAGCACTTCATTTAACAGACGCCCCAATGCCAGACATCACTACCGAGAACGGCAGAAGACTCTGGTTTGCTCACATTGATGGAGACGCATTACCCTCATGGGCTGAACTACCGGGGCGCAGGCTTGGTGCTGAAGTCGTTCGGGACGAAGTAATCCAACCTTTCGACCTTCCCCACACGGTTTCAATCGTAGAAGCTGAAATGACAGGTATCAACGCCTTCGCCGACCGACGAGAAAGAATGATTAGTACCATGCGTGAGATATTCGCAATGGACAACGTAGAGTCGGCGTCACACACATTCAGCCATCCTTTTGAATGGCAAAAACTTCCTGAAGGCTCAGATAGCGGAACCCACAACTTGAACCTGCCCGGCTACAAATTCGATCTTGAACGAGAGATCGCGGGTTCAATTAGCTACATCGACAACAACCTAATGCCACCGGGCAAGAAAACAAAAGTGCTACTTTGGACCGGAGACGCAACGCCACCCGCAGAGGCCATGGAGGTGGTAGCAAAGTACGGGCTATTAAACATGAACGGCGGCAATACCGTCATCTCTAAATCACGCCCATCTATTACAGCAATTAGCGCCAACACCCGCATGGTCGGGGACCACATTCAGGTATACGCCCCGATCATGAATGAAAACGTCTTTACCAATGACTGGACAGGTCCCTTCGACGGATTCAGAGACGTAATTCAAACTTTCGATATGACTGATTCACCAAGACGGATAAAACCGATAAACGTCTACTATCATTTCTATATCGGTACCAAAGCGGCTTCCGTCAGATCATTGAAAGAAATTTATGAGTGGACTGAGCAGCAAGACATTTATCCTATATTCTCAAGTGAATATATAAAGAAAGTGCCCTATTTCCGCAGTGCAGGAGTTGCACGCCATCTTGATGGTCGATGGAAAGTAAGTGGTCTCGGCCCAATACGAACGCTACGAACCCAAAAAACTAATTATTGGCCCGATCTGAAATCAAGCCGCTCGATAGTGGGTACCCGCAAGATTCACGATGGTGTCTATTTCCATACTGATGGCTCTAATACAATCAACTTCAATACACAATCAAGCAGACCGCAGCAACCACACCTGGTGTCAGCAAATGCAGCGGTAACGCAATGGGAATACCGTCGCAGTGGTCAGATCGATATACGGTTAACCGGACATGTCCCCGTAGAGCTGGAAGTGAGTGGCGACAGACGTTACTGCCAACTGCGCTGGAATAACACCACCATCCCCGGTCAGCTAACCACCGATGGCAACACCAAATTCACATTCACTACAAAGGATACCGGCGATGCAGTTATCGACTGTCAAACGTGAAAGCCTGATTCCACGTGCTTATCTCGTTAGCATCGCATTACTATTAACGGTTGCGTTTATCGTACTGCTGCCCTCGCGAGAAACTTATTCGTTTACACCTGCTGTAGATGTCAGCACTACAGTCAACGAGTTAGACTTGGATGATCTTGATTTAGCGTACATCAAAGCTCGCGACGCATCAGGTAATATGCCAGCAAACGAGATGCGAGATATCATACATACCATGATTCGTGGTAAAAAATGGGAGCTTGCGCAACAGCTACTCACCGCACGGCCTGGTATACAAATCGACAAAAACGATGCATTTCTACTGCGTCTTGAGACCGCCACAGCTGGCTACATGGGCGCAGGCAACGAAGCACGTAGTGCATCCTACGAAGCAAGCCTTACCGGTCTATTAAGTCAATTCCTTGATACACCGTCACTCCATGATCAAGGTACACTTCTGCGTGCAGCAGAGATAAGCACGGAACTACAGCAACCTGTGTTGTCTGCTTCGTATAATCTATTGTTGGCCTCTAGTGACCCTGCTAATGCGGTAGATTATCTTGAGCGATGTGCGCGTGTTCTTGCACATCATGAAATGCATGGACAAGCCGCTTCTTGTTACCGCACCGCGATCTCCAAAGCAGACAACACCAGGCAGTTTTCACTGCAAGTACAACTGGTACGCACATTGGCATCAAGTGGCGATAGTTTTACCGCTACTGCTGAACTGGAAAACATGGTTCGCAATGCCCCTCAGCAACCTAACCAACTGAGCAGCCTCGCTGAACTGGCACTGGCCTATGAGCGCCCGGACCTCGCCTATCCACTGTATGCAAAACTTTCAACCCTCGAGGATGAGCGGGCCATCTTCTGGCTAGAAAAAGCAACAACCTGGGCGGTAGCCTCGAACCTACCCGGTCTTGCTGCAGAATATGTATTTACGATCACCGAACTTAGCGAGGCCAAGCACATATCAGCGCTGGCAAAGCGAAGGCAGGATCTGTTAGTTGCCGCAGGCCGCAACGAAGAAGCTCTGCAAACGTTGCAGGAGCGACTACGCGCGGAACCAAACAGCGGCGAGTTGTTAGTTGAAGGAATAACGCTGGCCAAAAACATGGGCTTAACAGCGCAAGCGATGGCTTGGAATGAAAATTTTCTGGCATTACGCCCCTTTGACATAGATGCAATGCAACGACAAATCAATTTTGCATTGGCGAGCAAGCAGCTTAACATCGCACTGCTTTGGAGCCAGACGCTTGTCGACGTTGACCCCCTAAACAAAGCTCATCACTTAAAACTGGCGCAACTTGAAGAGTGGAATGGCAATATTAAAGCGGCACAAGATCAAAGACTATGGTTGGCTAACAATCACCCTACAACAGCCAATGATCATGAGTTAATTAGACTGGCTGAACTCAACTGGGACGCAGTAACAGCGGCAAACGCTTTGCGTAGAATCGCGAAACGCGAACCACTCAACACAGAGAACATCATGAAGTTGGTCGGGCTGTATGAGCAGGACGGCCGCCCTGATCTTGCCGCGCGCGCCCTTGAGGACATGCAGACTGGAGGTCAACGCGATGCCATGCTGTTACGCGAACTCGCCGCCTTACATAAACGCGGTCGGCACTACCAAGAATCGCTGGTGGCCTGGCAAACTTTTGCCTCACGTTTCGGTACATCAAGTGAAGAGTCAATCAATCGAATGGAGCTAAACTGGCGATTGAAGCAAGAATCACAAGCAGTGGCGGCCGCCGTTACTGTTGAACCACAATACCTGACTAATGCCACCGCCTATCAACTTAAGCTACTCACCGAACTAGGCTGGCGTCATCGCAAGCCGGGATTCGTCATTGCAGCAGCCCCGTATATGGAAAGACTAGGCTTAGAAGACTTTGAACTAAACGTTGCGTACCGCCGGGCGGTTCAGTCTTTCATCGACAATGGCGACACCAAAGCGGCAGTTGAATACGCCGAAGACACATGGCAAAAATCAAAAAATATTGAATTCGTGATGCTAGCAATGCACATCGCATTAGAAAATGACGTGTACCCACACAAAGAACGATTTCTAGATGCCAATGGTGACCTAATCATACTTCGGGAAATTCCCGACTACTGGCTAACCGTTGCCGAGTACTACAATAGAAATTCTGATACCCAAGCGGCGTTGGAAACGTATCAAAATACTCTGGACATACAACCTGATAACGCCGATGCATTGTCCGGCATATTCTGGACGTTGCTCGGCAACGATGTCAGTGACGACACGCTTATTGCAGCCCTTGAAAAATACCAGACTACTGCCACCACATTGCCAGAACTCTGGAGCCCCTACGCCGTCAGCTACATGAAGCTTAATAACCCGAAGGCCAGTTTACGATGGTTTAGTAAATTGATGGTGAAAGACGACCACGACTACAACGTACTGCTGTCGTTTGCAGATGCTCTAGAGCAGACTGGCAATACCGTCCACTCATATAAGGTTCGTAATTTTGCACTAAGTAAACTAAGACCACTAGCATTGGCTGAGGCCGGTGATTCCACCACAACACTCGCCCGTGACTATATCGGCCTGCTGCGCTCGTACGGCAGTGCAAGTGAAAACGAACTATGGACACAACGGCTGGTCGCTGATGTTCCCGGAATATCTGAAGACGAGTCTGCCTGGCGACGGGAAATGGCTACTTCATGGTATCTATCTACACAGCGCAACGACTATGCACGGCTTATCATGACCAAAATTCATGAAAAGAGGCTAAAGACACCAGTGTGGCAGGAACTGGCGTTAGCACTACACGACGACGACACAGGCACAGTTCGGGAAATTCTGGCCAGTGGCAAAGCGCTATCAGCTAATGATCGTATACTTGCACTGCGTAAGGTAGGCCGTGAAAGACAAGCGTTCGCATTGGCGACAGACACAATGGAACACGGTAAGCTAGAGTCAGATCGTACCACCGCCACTGAGCATGTGCTGGCATTACGTGGATCACGCCCAGCCTACTATGCCGGTACCGTAAAGCAACGTGAAATCGGAGCACTAGATATCACTGAATCGGGCTTGTCATTGCGCCACACCCTGGCGGCAGCCGATGTGGGTTTTGCTGTTGACTACAAACGACGCTTACTGTCGTCTGATGAGACATCTCTCAACAACAACACTGAAGACGACATCGCCGTATCTGCGTATTTTGGTAATTCAAAACGTGGCGGAAAACTGACCGCTGGAGTGAACTCACAGGGACAAAGTGATCTTCAATACACGTCTGGCACCGCTTTTATCAGTGATTTGCAAGATCGTAAAAGGCTCAGCACCGAAGTTTCATTGAACGAAGTCGCCAGCGGTAGTGCAGAATATCATCTAGGCGCCAAAAAGGACCGCGCCGAA
>JALZUX010000621.1 GCA_023301405.1 Granulosicoccaceae bacterium
AGATCACGGCAAACATTATCCTGATTTAGGATAGCGATTCGGAGAATAAAAATAATGGCTCAAACCATAAACACTAACATTCCATCAATTACAGCTCAACGCAACCTGGGCGCTGCTCAGGAAGGCATGACAACCGCACTTCAGCGTTTGTCTTCCGGTCTGCGCGTAAACAGTGCTCGCGATGATGCTGCCGGCCTTGCAATCGCCGAACGCATGGACGCTCAAACACGTGGCATGCAAGTCGCCGTTCGAAACGCCAACGACGGCATTTCACTATCTCAAGTAGCTGAAGGCGGCTTGAACGAAGTAGGCAACATGCTACAACGTATGCGAGAACTGTCTGTGCAGTCTGCGAATGGTACTAACAGCGCCAGCGATAAAGATAACCTTCAGGCTGAGTTTGCCCAGCTTGACGCTGAAATTACACGAATTTCAGAAGTAACGAAGTTCAACGGCGTAGCAGTTATTGGTGCTGGTGCAACGACATTTACTTTCCAGGTTGGAGCCGATGCCGGCGAGACAATGGATATAACAACCGCGGCTATAGCGCCAACAGGCCTTAACATTGGTTCAACCGGCGATGCCTCTGCAGCAATAACCGACCTTGACACTGCCATTGATCTTGTCACCACCCAACGCGCTGACCTTGGTGCGGTCCAAAGCCGCTTTAGCAGCGCTATAAACAACCTGGAAGTGGGAATTGAGAATCAATCAGCAGCGAGAAGCCGAATTGTAGATGCTGACTTTGCCGTGGAAACTTCAAACATGACACGTAATCAGATTCTGCAGCAAGCGGGTACTGCAATGGTAGCTCAAGCTAACCAGGCGCCCAGAGGCGTACTCTCTTTACTTGGATAAATAGCTACTCTTAGCTATACATTGGTCACCGCAAAAGCGGTGACCAAAACCACCTTTTTCAGCTCGTACCTCCCCACCTTCATCCCCATGTTGTCTCAGACGAAACTCGCGCTACAAAACTTGGTTTTTTTCCGTCAACCTGCCACTATTGTTGACTAGTCTACGAACCAGTAAGTACTGAAATTTTAACAACTATGTGAGCCAATACGACTATTGCCGTCATAGAATTTCCAAAGTTTGATCAAGTCCATATGAAAAATGTGAGTCAAGTCTACCTAGGCGCTACCGACTAATAGTTATTACATTTCTTTAAACTCAAATTGTACACGGGTGACTCATGATTACAGCAGCAGGCTCAGGCTCGGGACTAGATATCGAATCCATCGTCACTCAGTTGATGGCACTCGAAGAACGCCCTATCCAAGAGCTTGAACTTCGCCGCGGAGATCTGGACATTCAGATCACTGACGCCGGCAGGCTGCGGAGTGATATTGAGACCCTGTCAACAGTGGCGGAGTCGTTATCAGATGCCTCAAAATTTGGCGCATGGGAATCAACATCAAGTGACGAAGAGGTACTCACCGCAACTAATACAGATGGGCTGATCGCTGAGGCGCATTCAATTGAAGTGCAGACGCTGGCCAGCGCACACCGTCTGATCTCAACGCCCTTCGATTCACCCGATGCCGACTATGGTGCCGGTGATTTCAGCTTCAGCACCACTGAAGAAAATTTTTCAATTACGCTTGCTAGCGGCCAAAGCACATTGGTGGATCTGCGGGATGCTATTAACTCAGCAGAAGAAAACAATATAATGATTGCGTCGCTGATCAATACTGACGCTGGCACCAGTCTGATTCTTACTGCTTCTGAAACCGGCACCGCTAACACATTAACTGCTGATACGTCTGCCTCTAGCAGACCTGCAGCTTTTTCAGAATTTAATAGCGCTACTGATGCTGAACTGACCATCGATGGGCTTGCCGTAAGCAGCAGTAGTAACAAGCTTACCGACACCATTCCAGGGTTAACCCTTGAAGTGCATTCAATTGGTAGCGCCGAAGTTACTTCTAGTCAGGATCTGGAAACCATCACCGAGACACTTGAAAGTTTTGCAACGTCTTATAACACTTTACACGACACCCTGGACAGACTTTCTATCGGCAGTTTCAGCGGCGATGGCATTACGCGACGCATTGACTCAAGCCTACGGGAAGTGTTTTTTGAACCCGTGGTGTCTACCGATGGTGAGACAACAAGCTTATTTGACTTCGGCTTTACATTTGACCGGGAAGGCGCACTAAGCGTTGATGCGGATGTCCTTGAAAACAAGGCCCTTACTAATACGTTGTCTTTGGTTAATGCGTTTACACAGGAAGACACCGGCTTTGCCGACCGCATGCAAGCTTTGCTGGGCACCTACACAGAAACCGGCGGTTTTTTCGACGGACGTACCGAAACCATTGACGCCCAGCAAGACACAATTGACCGACAGATCGAACGACTGGAAGTCCGCCTTGAATCAATAGAAGGCCGTTTCCGCAGACAGTTCACTGCCATGGATATTACCGTCACTCAGCTGCAATCGAGTAGCAGCTTTTTGTTCTCCTCGTTAGGAATCACGTGATCATTATTTAACACCTCTGCGGTGTCATTTATGTGCAAAAAACAGTGCCTGACATTTAGAAATCTTTTGGTGTCAGCCTTGTATAAACACAGACACCAAATCAAAACCACCTACATCAAAGAACAATAATCGATGACTACCATTTCCACACCATATCGCCAGAAGGCACTTGCGTTAGAGTATCAAGAGGTCTCACGGCGCTCTGCAATCGAAGGAGCGTCAGCACATAGACTTACTGAACTCCTATTTGAAGGTGCGGTGAAGCATATTAATCTGGCTCAACAGGCAATAGATAACAACGACATAGAAAGCCGTGGAAAATCCATTAATAAGGCGCTAGATATCATTACAGAACTTCGGGACACGCTTGATATGGACAACGGCGGTTCAATAGCTCAGAACCTGTACTCCCTATATACCTTTATGGAAAGTTCACTACTGGATGCTCATCTTAAGGCGGATCGTGATTCTTTAGTGACCACCGCAGGTCTGGTCGCTGACTTACTGGAAACATGGAAATCAA
The DNA here is from genome assembly GCA_023301405.1 of Granulosicoccaceae bacterium. GTDB lineage: Bacteria > Pseudomonadota > Gammaproteobacteria > Granulosicoccales > Granulosicoccaceae. The sequence continues at coordinate 3,009 of JALZUX010000621.1, forward strand.
TCAAATGATGAAACAACCAACTTGTTTGTCAGACAACCTGCTGTCCATGACCGAAGAAATGTACCAGCACGCCTGCAAAGGTGACTGGGACAAAGTCAGGAACATTGACGACACCAGACTTCAACTGATCCGCCAGGCAATGAGTGCCGGCACCTCTTTTAACAGTAAAGAGTTGTCCGACCGTTTGCGGGATTACCAAAACTCAATTCTGCAAATGGCGATACAAGAGCGGGACAATATTGCTACTGAATATCGAGCTTCAAAAAACAAAGCTGCAAACTGCAATTACTACTTAAAGAACAACACGGAGTAAGCAAATGGATATCGCAACGGTTGCGGGGGTGTTTGGAGCATTTGGCGTAATAGCCTTTGCGATAATCTTAGGTGGAAGCGCAAATACGTTTGTCAACGTTCCAAGTTTAGTGGTGGTGGTGGGTGGCACGTTCGCAGCTACACTGGCGCAAATTCCACTTAAGCAATTCCTTGGTTCTTTCAAAGTTGGACTCGGTGCTTTCTTTCATAAGTCTTCTGATCCTTGTGCATTAATTGAAGAAGCTATCGAACTGGCTAACGTTGCACGTAAAGAGGGTGTGTTAGCGCTGGAAGGAAGAGAAATAAACGAGCCTTTTCTACAGACCGGCATTCAATTTTGTATTGACGGACACCCTGCGGAAGTTGTTCAAAAAATGCTTGCGCGTGATATCAACTTAGGTCTTGAACGCCAGGCCACCAGCATAAAGATGTTTAAATCAGTTGCCGGTGCCGCACCGGCGATGGGGATGATCGGAACATTAATCGGTTTGGTACAAATGCTGGCCAATATGTCAGACCCAAAGTCAATTGGACCGGCAATGGCTGTAGCGCTGCTGACCACCCTGTACGGCGCTGTTATCGCAAACGTTATCGCCATGCCAATTGCTGAAAAACTTAAATCAGTCAGCATGGGCGACCGGACAAACAAATTGATTATTCTGGAATCTATTACCGGTATTCAGGATGGGACCAACCCACGCGTACTGCAGCAACTGCTCTCCACCTATTTGCCGGAGAATATGCGTGAGACAGAAGAAAAGAAATAGCACGGGACAGCACAAATGTCGGAAGATAATGCACCACCAGAGGAAGAGGAAGACGATCAAGCATGGCTGGCAACCTTCGCAGACTTGATGTCATTGCTTATGTGCTTTTTTGTACTGCTACTGTCATTTTCGGAAATGGATCTAGACAAGTACAAGCAAATAGCAGGCTCCATGAAAAAGGCATTTGGGGTGCAACGACAGATCGAAGCAGACTCAGCCCCGAAAGGCACCAGTCTTATTACCCGGGAGTTTTCCCCGGGCATACCGACGCCATCACCATTGCCAATGATGCAACAGGTAGCAAAACCCGACGACGCCAAAGAGCGCAATAAACGCGAACAGAAAAAGACCTACGATGCTTTGAGTAAAGCACTTAGTGAGGAGATCACGCGTAGGATGGTTGAGGTATTACGCATCAATAACGAAATTATTGTAAGAATTCGAGAGAACGAATCATTTGAATCAGGTAGTGCCGAGATGCGTGCGTCTATCTATCCTATTCTTGACTCAATTGTTGGTGCGATGTCAGAGACAGAGGGCGCATTGGTGGTTGGCGGCCATACCGACAACGTTCCGATTTCGACCCGAATATTCCCATCTAATTGGGTTTTGTCCGCCGCACGAGCAGCCAACGTGGTTCATTACCTGTCCACCACTGATCAGTTAGATGGCAAACAGATTGAAATTCGAGCTTACGGCGATAGCCGGCCAGTGACAGATAACAACACGACCGCCAATCGTACCGTTAATCGTCGGGTTGAAATCATTGTCACCCCGCCAATGGAAACGAGCACCGCCGACAATGAGAACTCTGCGAATGAAAGAGGCAACGTTGCTGACAATGGCGCCAGTGAAAACTTTCCCCCGCTAGGGCCCGACGCGCTAGAGGGGTCAGTTGATGATGGCTTCCCGAATACGATAAGCGATATCTCAGACCTTGAATAACGGTAACTACGCAGGGCACCTGTCGCGTCTATCGGTGGTGTCGTTCAGGCTCAGAGTTGCTTGTATGTTACAGGCGACTCCCTGCCCCACATCATTGATTAACTAGACCCGACTGGCGCCCTTAAATAGCCACATAATCGCTTACAAAATTGAACGATAAGACGCCGGCGAGGATCAGTCCTCTTAATCGGACCAGTTGATTAACGACAAACCAAATCTGTCTTTCAGACACACACATTCATCTCGGGAAAACCACGATGACAACATCTAATTCATATGTGTCTATCCAAACAGATATTCACATCTCCAGCACCAAGCTTGAAGAATGTTCGCCAGAAGCACTGAGCCAGTTATTTCAAATGCGAAGCGGCACTATCGGGCTGTATTCCCAAATAGAATATCAACGTCATGAACTTGCCCCTGCTATGCGTCGATTAGATAAAAGCAATGCAGATTTGGCTGAATGGCTGGCGTTTATGCAGCGATCAATCGAGGCCATTGCCGCAACCGTTAGTGATGTGCTGGCAGACACCGCCACGTCCCACAAAAAACGGGTTTCGCTTTCTGCGATGGGCATGGAAATGAACTCTGAGGAGGACTACCAACCGGGCAATAACGTTCAACTGGTGTTAGAACTACCGCCTTCGAAAACTCGAATGATGGTGATTGCGTGCGTGTCCGAATCACGGCCAGATAGTCCTACCGGGTCACTAGTCAATTTTGAATTCAAACATATCCGTGAGTCAGATCAGGAGGTGCTGATCCGTCATATTCACCAGGCTCAAATTGAAGAACTGCGCCAGATACGCGAGCAACGGGATCAACTGCCCAACCCAACGACAGTCTAGCTTGCAGAATTCACAGAGCGATGGGTTCAATAAACCGATAAGTGGATGGTTGTAATTCGAACAGGAATTCGGGCGCCATTGTTAAAATAGCAGGGTGCCTATCGCCATTAGACGAGACCAATCTAGATCAACTTGGGGCTTCACACCTTGCCTAATCAAGCTTGCCACGCGGCAGGCCACGCTTGTCGCTGGATTATAGGAGCACTCTCTGTGTATCTGCGGGCCAGGTTGAAACGTTACTTGCCGTAAACGGCAACGAGCAGTTGGGCCTCGGCCTCTCTCAGACCGTAACGCTCACTGACCTCTGTCGCAGACACGCCACCAGATGCGGCCTTTATTGCCTGCTGGTAGTCGATCTCGCTGCTGCCGTCGCTGGTGATATGCATGGCAAACTCGGCCCGAATGGCTTCCAGGTCGCGGCCATGGACAACAACCCCCTGCTGCAGTTCGGTGATACGCTCGGATAGCTCGCTCACCTTTCCAGAAAGCGAAGCTATGTTGTCATCAACTTGCTGTTGGAAACGATTCAACTGTTTGGCAATTACAATCGCAGCCAACGCAACGAACAGTGCAAATCCAATAGTCACAAGCGTTATTGCGAAGTACTCTGGCACAGTGCCCCATATGTCTGAAGTGGTTTAGAGGCGAACATCAAATCAACGCCGGATATTACGTGTAGGGTACCAATTACTGGCACATCGTTACAGCAATCACTGCTTATCTTGACAAAAACTAATTTTGTTGGTCATCACAGTGATATCTTTCGTCAACGACTATGTTTAAATCTAGTCGATGTTAGCCATTCGCGCCAGTTTAAAAGAACTAATTGTCGGGTGTTTTAAGCAATATGTCACTTTGATCAACGGTGCCCAACGCTGATATTCCAGTAACCTCTGCCACTGATATGGTATCACGAGCTCTGCGTTGTGGCCGCGAATCTATGGTGGAGATTTTTTGAATTAGCTGCTCAACTGCGTCGCTACGCAGCGGATCGTGCAAACCCGGGCTATCTGAGCACAGTCGCAGCTTAAGCCCTGAGCGAATCAGGCTTTCGATAACAATCCCCGGCTGGCGCGTCTCATCTAGGCGACTTAATATAATTGTCTGGATTGCTGACTCAGCCAGACAGCCCAGCTGAAAATCTATCGCACTGGACTGCAAGCTTGCCGGCAGCACCACGCAATGTTCAATATTACGACGTACTAAATCACTCCCCACAAGTGCACCCGGGTCTGCCATTGTTGAGTCGGTAAGAGCCTCGGTATCTACCAGTATCATCGTTTTACGCCTGAAACCGCGCAACGCCTGATGAAACTCATGGTCAGTCGACGTATGGTGCAATGGCAACCCCAACAGCTCACTAAAAGATTCCAGCAGACCACCATTGCGCCTAAAAGGGCCGTTTTGATGGGAGATGATCGCCAGTTTGGATGCACCGCTGACGGCCATAAACTCTGCGGCCATTTTACATAGCGCTGTGGTCTTCCCTACCCCCGATCTACCGTGAAAGACGAAAGTCCCCCCTTGCTCAATCAGATCATCTTTCTCTGTTGGTTTTTTCAGATTCACTGATAACAACGTTCTTATGCAATCGAGTACCTGCACCCAGGCCTTGTCTACCCGACTAACAGGGCTCACTGATTCGACCAATTGTCGAACCAACGCCACACCCAGGCCGGTCGCCATCAAGCGCGAGGACAAATTGATCTCCGACGCACCACCCACCCCAACCATGGCGCCGGTTCTGGCCAATCCTTCAACCATACTGCGCAGCTCAAACAGCTGATCGTGCACTTCCAGATCGGCTGAGCTTTCAGTGGCATCAAACTGTTTCGCAATAGCACGACTTGAAGCCGTCGTGGCTGCCTGCTTGCCGGCAGCGGTTTTTTTGGTTGACTTTGAAGCTCGGGCTTTGTCGGTGGCAGTGCCAGATTGCGCCTTGCCTCCGGCGGTTTTACTGGTCGCTTTCTTCCGCTGACTTGCCGCCTTGGTATTTCGTGGAGACGCCCCCGCAGATGGCGTCGCCGCTTCTAGAGCCTCGAGATCATCAGTGGCTAGAATCTCGACCCCATCGTCTGTCTGACGATTCGAAATAATCACCGCGTCCCGACCAAAAGCTTCTCGAACCTGCTGCATCACCGCACTGGTTGTGTCACCAGTAAACTTTTCAATTTTCATTTACGTTAATCCGTATGGTTTTTGCCAGCTAGGTGGCTGTCCGGGAACTAGGGTCGT
>JALZUX010000622.1 GCA_023301405.1 Granulosicoccaceae bacterium
ACGGTGCACGGCTATGGTTTGGCAGCAGCACAGCTTCAACGCATCAGGGACAAGAATATTGCCTTAACAGTTTGTGTTGATAAAGTTGCTGCCAGTGGTGGTTATTTAATGGCATGTGTGGCGAACAAAATTATTGCGGCCCCTTTTGCGATTATCGGTTCTATTGGCGTAATGGCGCAAATACCTAACGTGCATCGGCTTCTAAAAAAATATGATATCGATGTAGAGTTGTTAACAGCGGGCGAGTACAAGCGCACGTTGACTGTTCTTGGAGAAAACACCGATAAAGGCCGTCAAAAATTTATGGCTGACATACAAGTGATACATGATCAGTTCAAAAATTTTATTGCACGCTTTCGTCCGCAAACAAATATTGCGCAAGTGGCAACCGGTGAGGTTTGGAGTGGAGAGGCTGCCGTTCAAATGCTGTTAGTTGATGAGATATGCACTAGTGATGAATACATCGTCAAAAGCTGTGAGACTGCTGATGTCTATAGTGTGAAGTTTGAAGAGAAAAAGTCGCTGCAGCAAAAGCTTGGCATGGCAGCTGAGGCTTCAATTGAAAAAGGGTTCGATAAACTACTGCAGAAAGCAGACAGTGCAAGGTTTCTATAGCCGATGTGGCCGGCATGCCCGATGAATAATGTGGGTTAGCTTTACTGGCCTTTTTCACCAATGAAAAAGGCCATGTTGACGAACTATTTTGCGGCGCTGCGCCGACCGCTACCAGCAATATTAACCCCGTACTTTTTCATCAAGCGGTAAAGGGTTACTCGTGATACACCAAGCTGTGAGGCAGTTTCAGTCACATTGTTGTAATTTCTTTCGAGAGCGTGACGGATAAAATCACCTTCAGCCTTGGCCCTGACTTCATCAAGGTTAGTTGGAGTGTGACCGTCGCTTTCGTTGTTGGCTTGTGAGCCCAGACCCAGGTCGGCGGCTTGAATTAAGCTTGTTTCACACATGACCATCGCTTGTCGCACACGATTCAGTAATTCCCGTACGTTGCCAGGCCAATGGTGCTGATGCATTGAAATCTTAGCCTGTTGAGAGAATCCTTTGATGCGACTGGGAGACTCAGTAACAAACTGTTCAAAGAAGAATTGCGCCAGATTGTCAACGTCGCCAATGCGATCCCGTAGTGATGGGATTTCGATATGCAGTATGTTAAGCCGATAGAACAGGTCTTCACGAAATTGCCCTGACTTCACTGCATCGTCAATATTGTTCGAGCTGGCAGTGATGATTCGAACGTCACATGGGATAGATTGGCTGCTGTTGATGCGTTCGACCTGACCTGATTGCATAAACCGCAGTAACAACATCTGTTGCTCGGCTGGGAGGTCGGTGACTGAATCTAAAAATAGCGATCCGCCAATGGCTTGTTCTATTCTGCCGGGGCCTTTGTCTTTGGATCCGAACAGTTCTTCACCAATTAGCGGACCCGGGATAGTGGCACAACTGACTGATACAAACGGGCCTGTGTTGCGCGGCGACTGATTGTGCAGCGCGCGTCCGACGAGCTCTTTGCCGGTTCCAGTCTCGCCGGTGATCATAACCGGTGCATCCACTCTGGCAGATTTTTTAACAGTGGCGTAAAGGGTAAGCATTGCATCACTGCGACCTACCATTTGTGTTTCGTTGTCGGCGATCAGGCTGTTCAGCGCAGGCTTTGGTCTAAGCACTGACATTCCGTAGGCGTGCCCTAGTGTGCTGATCAGCTGTTGCATATCGCAAGGAGTAGAGTGATAGTCGAAGCAATGGTCTGAAATCATACCGGCGACGCGTTCGTCGTCGATGAGGTCAGGCTCAATCACAGCAACCCAGTTCAGTGCGTGTGAGTTGAGTAGGTCTTCAATGGTCGCCAGTTGTGGTAGGTCGGCGCTCTGAATCACAATGATAGCCACTTCGAATTGGTTGGCATACAGTAATTTGCTGGCAGAGTCACAACTGGTAACCAGTTCAACCTTCCATTTTGCATGTTCAATTGCAGTTGAAAGGTCGGTGTGGTTACCACTCAGGGCGCAGAGTAATGTTCTGCGTGCAGCGAAAGGTTGATTTTCGGATGCACTTCCTGTCGCAGCCGTTTCACTTCCGCTTTTTTGAGTAGAATTCATTAAAAACTTTCCGATCTGTTGTACCACTATCCAATTCCGAATCGGAAGAGGGCACTTGATTAGCCTTCTGTGTCTAGTTCAACTTTGAACCGGACGCTATAGGGGGTAAGGTTAACCAACGACATCTGCTTTTTCTTGGCAGGGCGTCATAAAATTGACAAACTGGTGGTGAAATGTAACGTAACTGTCATATAGCTATGGCGAAATAGTAACAGTTTTAGCAACGCTTATTCAATGGGGCTGGGGAATTTTTGATTGAACTGAAAAACTCTAAAAGGCTGATAATTATGAATTATTACATGGGCTTAGTGTTGTTAGTTAGGGTGGCCTCTTAAGATAGGGTGGCGTGAAAAAGATAGAAATTAGATAAGAAATTGTTACATCTATTCCTTTTTTGAAATTTTCTCTCGTAATAAATATTTTTGAACTTTTCCCGTAGAGGTTTTGGGTAACTCACCAAAAATGACTTTGGTCGGGCATTTGAAGTGGGCTATCTTATCGCGGCACCAGGCAATAAGCGCTTCTTCAGTACAAACAGCGTCGGCGTTAAGAGTCACAAAAGCGCAGGGTGTTTCGCCCCATTTGTCATCAGCCATGGCGACAACCGCCGCTTCACGTATGTCCAGATGAGTATAGAGAAGGTCTTCTATTTCAATAGATGAGATGTTTTCTCCTCCCGAGATGATCACGTCTTTTGATCGATCAGTAATTCTCAGGTAGCCATCTTTGTCCATAACCGCAAGGTCGCCAGAATGAAACCAACCGCCGCTAAAGGCTTTTTGGGTTTCTTGTGGGTTTTTAAAATAACCGCGCATGACAATGTTTCCTCTGAACATCACTTCACCCACGGTGGTGCCGTCGCGCGGCACTGGCTGCATGGTTTCTGGATCAAGGACGTCAAGCCCTTCAAGTACTTGGTAGCGGACGCCTTGTCTGGATTTCAGGCGAGCTCGAGCGTCCGGTGATTGCTCATCCCATTGGCCTTTCCATGCGCACATTACCGCAGGCCCGTAAGTTTCGGTCAGGCCGTAAACATGGGTCATGTGAAATCCGCGGCTTTCCATGGCTTGCAGTATTGCTGACGGTGGGGGTGCTGCTGCGGTCATTACCTTAACGGGATGGTTCAGATCGCATTGGTCTTCTATGTCGGTGTCGATGATCATCCCCAATACAATTGGTGCCCCGCATAGATGTGTGACTTTGTGTTTTTCAATGGCGTTGTAGATTGCCGCACCTGAGACGCTGCGTGAGCAAACGCTGGTGCCGGCAACCGCCGCCAGCGACCATGGAAAGCACCAGCCGTTGCAGTGGAACATCGGTAGCGTCCAGAAATAGCGCGGGTGATCAGCCATCTCCCAGCCGGTTATGTTGCTGAGTGCATTAAGGTAGGCACCCCGGTGGTGATAAACCACTCCTTTGGGATTACCTGTGGTGCCTGAGGTATAGCTAAGACTGATGGCGTCCCATTCGTCGGCGATCAGTGGAAAATTATGGTCAACTGAACCAGTGTGCAGAAAATCTTCGTACTCTATGGTGCCCAGCCGTTGTCCGCCGAGTACGGCGGCATCTTCGATATCAATCACCATGACATCCCGGTCAATTAGTTTTATCGCATCAGCCACAGTTTTGTAGAAGCCGGTGTCGGTCAGTAATACTTTAGCTTCTCCGTGTTCAAGGATGAATGCGATCGTTTGGGCGTCTAGTCGGGTATTGATTGCGTTAAGTACTGCTCCGCAAAGTGGAATGCCAAAATGAGCTTCGCACATCGCAGGAATATTGGGGGCGATGACAGCGACAGTGTCACCTTTTTGAATGCCAATTTTATGCAGTGCAGTGGCCAGTTGCACGCAACGATCTTTAGTTTGTTGCCAGGTTTGTTGCAAATCCCCGTAAATCACTGCAGGGTACTCTGGGTAGACATCAGCTGCTCGAAACAGAAAACTCAACGGCGAAAGAGGTGTGTAGTTTGCCGCATTTTTGTCGAGATCTTTTTCAAAGGTGTTAACAGGCGCAGGTGACATTTTGGGTCCTATGTTTTGTTGGCTGCTTAATCATCGACTGTAGTGGATAGAAGGTCGATAGCAATTTGCGACTTTTAGATTACCTTATCCTAGAAAAACGCGACGGGGAACTGTAGTGGAACAAATGAATGGTGCGCGACCACTTGATGGCGTCAAAGTGCTTGAGCTTGGACAACTGATCGCAGGTCCACAGGCGGGTTGCGTGTTGGCTTACTTCGGTGCGGAAGTAATCAAAGTGGAGCCACCCGGTACCGGTGATCCTATCCGTAACTGGCGGGTGCTCGATGATCAAGGTACGTCATTCTGGTGGCAGAGCATTGCTCGAAATAAAAAATCAGTCACCATTAATCTCAAGACCGATAAAGGGCGTGAATTAGTGCGTCAGATCATTAACGAAGTTGATGTAGTGGTCGAGAATTTCCGCCCCGGCACGTTGGAGAAATGGGGGCTTGGCCCCGACACTTTTAAGGCAAGCAACCCGGCACTGGTTTTCGCTCGTGTGAGTGGCTATGGACAAACCGGTCCAATGTCGTCTCGACCGGGTTATGCATCAGCGTGTGAAGGTTTTGGCGGATTTCGATACGTTAATGGCTTTGCCGACCGGCCTCCGGTACGGCCGAACTTAAGCCTTGGTGATACGTTGGCTGCCATGCATGCGGTGATCGGCGTGTTGTTGGCCTTGTTAGGGCGTGGTCAGAGTGGTCGCGGCCAGGTTGTTGATATCTCGATTTTTGAATCCGTGTTCAACATGATGGAAGCAGTGGTGCCTGAATACTCTGGCGCTGAGGTAGTACGTGAACCTTCCGGGTCAACCTTGACGGGTATTGTTCCTACTAATACCTATGCCTGTGCTGATGGCAAATATGTTGTCATTGGTGGTAATGGCGATTCGATCTATAAGCGTTTGATGGTTGCTGCGGGCCGCAGTGATCTGTCGAGCGACGAACGCTTGTCGAATAATGCGGGTCGTGTGAAGCATGAACAGGAAATTGATCAGGCTCTAAGTGACTGGACGCGACAGCACAAGGCGCAAGAGATTTTGCAAGCGCTGGAAGCAGCAGATGTGCCCAGCGGTCCTATTTACAGCGTAGCTGATATGTTTGAGGATCCACATTATCGGGCGCGTGGTTTATTTGAAGGGGTTGAGCATGCGGATGGTGTGCTTGAAATTCCAGCCATTCACCCGCGGCTTGAAGACACCCCCGGTCGCACTGATCATGCGGGGCCGGATTTAGGTGAGCATACTGATGTGGTGCTTAGCAGTTTGTTGAATTTATCGGGTGAAGAAATTACGCAGCTTCGCAACGATAATGTGCTGTAGCAAAACTAGATTAGTCGAACTCGAATGAGTAGAACACATCGACAGCCTTTTCGAGGCCTTGGGTGGTTTCAAGGAATAGCTTGTCCGCCAGGTCATAGCGTAAAAAAAGTGTATTCAC
>JALZUX010000623.1 GCA_023301405.1 Granulosicoccaceae bacterium
ACTCGACAATTTACGCGCTGTCCAAATTGCCATGCTCGCAAGCTCCCATTATACGGCAATTAGGCCATCGCATAAATTGCGAGTGAGCTGGACGTTAGCCGTACCAATCACATACTTTGTTGTAGGATAAAATTCGAAGCTGTTTGGCAGCTTACAGCCCAAGGCTGCCATTGCTGGTTTTTGTGTAAACACTATTTCAAAACGGAAACACAATGAAGGATAGAGATCGATCAAGCATGGAGGTTAGAGCAAGTTACTCAACTATCTGCGAAAACGATTTGATGTCAAAACTTGTGCCGCTTTACGAATTTAGTAAGCCGCAAGTTTGTCGATTCTGGGAGCGCGGAGTAAACGATACATATCAGTTACTCTGTGATCAAAATACCTATTCGTTGCGTGTATATCGACACGGTTTGCGTACACTCGATGCGGTAGAGTTCGAAGTGGCAGCGCTTAATCATTTGCACAAACGTGGTGTAAGCGTTGCATTTCCTATAGCAAGGAAGGATGGAAATTTTGTTACAGAACTTCAAGCGCCAGAAGGACTACGGTATGCGATAGTCACTGATTATGCTCATGGTGCAAAACCAGACTATGAAAATCATGCTAATGCAGGCATGTATGGTCAGGCAGTAGCGCAACTCCACAATCATTCAGACGACTTTACTACCGATCACCACAGACCGAGAATTGAGGTTGGGTATCTGCTCGATACATCACTGAATGTAGTCAGGCGTTTTCTGACCAAAGGATCAGATGACCTTGAATATCTCAATAGAACTTCAGATGAGCTGCGAAAAAAGGTTGAAAGTGTGTCGGTCAATAGCTTTGATACAGGTTTTTGTCACGGTGATTGTCACGGATACAATGTACATGAGAATAAAGGTGTTCTTACCCACTATGATTTTGATTGTTGTGGAATGGGACTACGTGTATTCGATTTAGCAACGTTTAAATGGTGTGTTGCGAGTAATAACAATGCCGAAAAACTTTGGATCGCGTTTCTTACTTCTTACCGAGGAGACAGGGAAGTTGGCGAAACTGATTTGAGTCTTGTAGATACTTTTGTAGCTATTCGTCACATCTGGTGGATAGCGCTTAGATGTGGAAATGTGCAAGACTTCGGCAATTCAGGAAGTGGTGAGCTATTCGTACAAAGGCAGATACGCAATATGAAACGGTTTTCTGAAAAGAGATGACCGGCAGCTATTGGCACTTTCCATACATAAACTAACGAAAATCCAGCAATCGTGATCTAAATGTGTACTCATACAAAGATTGACGGCTAACGAGGCGCATGCAGCAAACACTGGACCCTGCCGCACAACCTGGCCACGCCAGAACATGCGTCAGCCTCCAGTGTTCCTGATGCGCGATGTTAGACGTCAAAAGCTGACCATCAACAGATGCAAAGTATTCATGTGCTTCGACCAGACCGAGCTGCTTAGGCTAGTCGTTATGCTCTGCTTATATGAGTGGGGTGCGCCCGATTTGTCTTGACGCTGGGCGGCTTTTCTCAATACCGGCCACAATCAAAGTCAGAATTCTCTGGATTTGAACTTTTCTTTAAATGTACGTACAATGTACATATGGAAGATTTAGAGTTTGAATGGGATTCGAAGAAAGAGAAGGCCAATGCCAAGAAGCATGGAGTGTCCTTCGAAGATGCTAGGACCGCGTTCTACGATGAAACGGCCATGTTGTTCCATGATCCTGACCATTCGAGTGAGGAGGATCGTTTCATTCTGTTGGGAATGAGTGTAAGTGCCGGAGTCCTAGTGGTATGCCACTGCATACGTGACGGTGACTCAACGGTTCGCATTATCTCAGCGCGCCGTGCTGACAGACGAGAGGAATCAGATTACTGGGAGTATCGAGCATGAGAGATCACTACGACTTTTCAAAAATGAAGGGTAAGAAAAACCCTTACACCAAACAACTAAAACAGCCGGTGACGATGCGATTGGATAAGGATACGGTTGCCTACTTCAAATCGTTGTCAGAGCAAATGGGCATCCCGTATCAAAGTCTTATAAATTTGTATTTACGAGATTGCGCAATGAACGAGAGAACGTTGGAAATGAAGTGGGTTGCGGGTGACGAGAAGTAGCGTTCGGCACCTTTGTGTTGACGTCTAACGGGGCCATGCAGCAAGCACTGGACCTAGCCACATAACCTGGCTACGCCAGGTTATGTGGCCGCCTCAAGTGTTCCTGATGGCAGATGTTAGCCGTACCAATCAAATACTTCGTTATAAAATACATCTGATTTCATTCGTAGTCTTTTATAGTTTCAATAAACCTATCAACCCGTTTAGCTTTACTTATTCTCATTTTTTCTTCTTGAGCCTCAACTTTTGCTTTATGGGTAATGAAAAACTCCTTTTTGTCTATATCCTTTCCGGTATCCGTAAGATCAAAGGCAAGATTAAAGCTAAATGGGGGGAAACAATTGGCCAATCGAAAAACCCAGTCTTGAAATGTTATTGAATCAACAAATGATTGCGCAGTTATGTCTACTGGAATAAATCTGTCTTTGCGATCGTCCTTACG
>JALZUX010000624.1 GCA_023301405.1 Granulosicoccaceae bacterium
GTGGTTTCGGGGTCTCTAGTCAGCAATCGCCTGATTGGTAGTACGCCTTGGAAATAACCAAAGCGATCAGTGATCATGATGCGATCAGTATGGCGTGGCATTTCTCCTCTCTGGCGTAAGTAGCGCAGCACGACATCAAGTGTGACGTCGGCGCGTACTGTTATTGCGTCAAGATCCATCAGGCCGCCAGCGCTGTCTTCCGGATAGGACAGAACGGTCTCGACACGTAACCTGTTTTGATTGTCCATCCCTCGCAGGACTTCACCGGTCACGGTGTCAGGCAAAGACTGAACAAAGTCTGCCAGATCGTCGATATCCAGGTTTCCTGTTATCGCAACGAGTTCATCGGTGCCTATTTCTTTGATCAGGGAGTCGCGAACTTCGTCACCAACCTCAAGCAGAATTTCACCTTCGTCTTTTACCTCGATATAGTCCCAGAGTAGTTTTCTTTTTGACTTGGGTAGGGACTCTAGAAGATCGGCGACTTCGGCTGGTTGCAGTGCACGAATTAAATTGTGTGCGGCGATGAAGCTGCCGCTGTTAAGAATTTCAGCAACAGCATTTTGCTTGTCGCTATTAATTTTTTTTACCGAGTCAGGCATGTTGGTACTGTAAGCAGCCCTGTGGATTCTGCTTTACTATATTGACGAAGCTATTCATTCAGGCGTTTTAGGAGATCTATTTGTTTGGATTTGTCACTGCTGTGCAGAAGGGCCAGGGCGCGCCGTCTGATTGTGCTGATATTAGTGCCGCGTAAGACGCTTTTAATTTCCAGTATCGAGTTGGGAGGCATACTGAATTCGCGCAAGCCAAGCCCTAACAGGAGGCGTGTATAACTGGAATTGCCTGCCATTTCACCGCACATAGTCACGGGGATTTTTTGCTTTGCGCCGGCGTCAATAATGATCTTAATGAGTGATAATACTGCCGGATTCAACGGGTCATAAAGGTAGTTTACCTGGTCATCAATACGATCGATAGCGAGGGTGTACTGGATCAGATCGTTTGTTCCTATGGATAAAAAATCAAGATGTTGGGCAAAGTGAGATGATGAAATAGCCGCAGCGGGGACTTCTATCATGCCGCCGATCGGAATTTTATCGTTAAACTTAATGCCTTTACTGCGTAGTGAATCTTTGGTTGTTTCCAGTAACTGAATGGCTTGGTGTAACTCGGTTACTGTGGTCAGCATGGGAAACATGATTTTAATCGGGCCTTTCGCTGAGGCTCGTAAAATAGCACGCAGTTGGGGTACAAATAACGACGGATCATTCAGGCAAAGGCGAATGCCGCGCAAACCCATAGCGGGGTTGTGTGCCAGTGGGCCGGTGGCGACGGTGTCTACCTCTTTGTCGGCACCCAGATCAACGGTTCTTATTGTCAATGGAGCACCGCGTAAGGCCTTTAAAACACGCATGTAAGTTTTAAAGTGCTCTTCTTCATCAGGAATATCGTCCCGACGCATGTATAAAAATTCGGTGCGATAAAGACCAACCCCAGCGGCATTTACTTTGCGAAGTGCCTTGAGATCGTCTTCAATTTCAATGTTGGCCAGCAGTGTGATTTTTTCGCCGCTTTTGGTGCGAGGCTTGGTGTCGGTGAGTTTGACCAGTTCCCGCACTTTGCGTTTTATTTCACGCTGACGTTTTTGAAAGTGGATGATGCTCCCTTCGTCAGGGTCAGCCATGACCATGCCGTTTTCACCGTCGATCACCAGAGGCTCGCCTGCGTTCAAGTATCGGCGCGCTTCGGTTAGTCCTACGATTGCAGGTATATTCAGGCTGCGGGCCAGAATTGCGGTATGCGAGAGCGGGCCGCCCATTTCGGTGACAAATCCGGCTACGCCATTATGTTGCATCAGTACCGTATCGGCCGGGGTCAGGTCATCAGCGACGATAATCTGGTTTTTCCAGTTTTGTGCTTCTTCAACTTCCCCGGTTTTACCACCGCTGACTAGCGCTTTCATCACCCGGTTGAAAACGTGCTTTACGTCGTCGCGTCGGGTGGCTATGTAGGGGTCGTCCATAGATTCAAATACTTTGACAATGCCATCACGCTGAAGCTTAAGTGCCCATTCAGCGTTGCATAGGTTTTGCTTGATCATATCCACTGGAGTGCTTGCTAGCATAGAGTCGTCTAGCATCAACAGGTGTGTTTCAATAAATGCACTGATGTCTTCGGGGGAATCTTTAGGGATGCCGTCTTTAACTTTCAAGAGTTGCTTGCGGGCAAACGCATGGGCTGTTTTAAAGCGGCGGACTTCAGCAGAAATTTGTTTTTTTTCGATTGATTTTTCGATTATTTCTGGCTGATCGCGATGCAAGACGAACACGGGGCCAATGGATACCCCACGCGAAACGCCCATGCCTGTGAGCATTAATGCCATTATTCAGGCTCGCCAAACTTATCTGTAATGAGCTGTTCAACCGCTACGAGTGCGGTGTCTTCTTCGTTTCCTTCAACGAATACAGTAACTGTATTACCGCGACTGGCGGCAAGCATCATTACACCCATGATGCTTTTAGCATTCACCCGTTGATCTGCCTTTTGAATGTCTATGTTGCAGTCGTAGCTGCTGGCTAGTTTGACGAGCTTTGCAGCAGCTCTGGCATGCAAGCCGAGTTTATTTACAATTTCAATGTCTTTCTCTAGCACGTCTTGCCCTCTAAATAATTGTGATCCTCAGCGCTTGCGATGTTTCAGCCGATCTCGCGGTGCTTTATTGTTATCTGATCAATTTTACTATTAACTCGTTTGAATATTTGTTCAACAACGTAGACTGACCGGTGTCTGCCTCCGGTACAGCCAATAGAGATAGTCAAGTAGGATCTATTTTCAGCTTCGAAGATAGGCGTCCAGTTTAAAAAGAATTCGCTTATGTTGTCGACCATCGCGCCAACCAATTCGTGTTCTTCAAGGAACTCGGCAACTGGTTGGTCGCGACCTGTCAGTGGCCGGAGTGCTGTTGACCAGTATGGATTCGGTAGGCAGCGAACATCGAAGATGAAATCGGTGCCATACGGCGGGCCGTGTTTGAAACCAAACGATTGCAATAAAATATTGAGTGGTTTGCGGTTCAGTCCAAGCACCCGCTTGTGCATGATTTCTCGAAGCTGGTGCAAATTCAAATTGCTTGTTTCTATGCCCACGTCGGCTATTTGCTCAACACGCCCTAACAAGGCTCTCTCGGTTTCGATGGCGGTTTGTAGTGGCGCGCCATGCTTGGACAAGGGGTGCTTACGTCGAGTTTCGCTAAAACGGGTAATCAGGATGTCGTCGCGCGCATCGAGAAAAATAACCTGCGTTTCAACGCCAAGCGAATTAACCTGCATGATCACTGATTCAAACTGGTCAAGTGGGTCAGCTTCGCCTCTGGCGTCGATCCCAACGGCGACTTGCCCATAACTGTCTGCGTCTGCGGACATTTTTTTTGCCAAATCCACCAGCATGCTTATCGGTAGATTGTCGACACACAGGTAGCCTTCATCTTCAAGCGTGTGCAAAGCCACACTTTTGCCGGCCCCTGAAAGACCGCTGATTACCATCATTTGCATTGTATTATGGCTCCAGCATCTGGCTTTGAAGTGTTTCGAATTCTAATGCGCTATCGTAACCGCTTTTCTTTAAAAGATAATTACGGACTGCAGCTTCAACTAAAACCGCAAGGTTTCTGCCGGGTGCTACCGGAATGCTGAGCTCTGATATCTCGACACCAAGAACGTTTCTGCTCTGTTCAGCATGATATAGCCGGGTGTTTTGATCAAACGGGTGTGAGTCATCCATGAGTTCAAGGCGTACGATAAATCGCAACATTTTCTGATGTCTGGTGCTTGCGTGCCCATACATTCGTCTTATGTTTATTACGCCCAGTCCACGAACTTCCAGAAAATCACGTAGCAAAGTAGGGCACGATCCTTCGATGCTGTTATGTGCAATGCGGCGAAATTCTGGTGCGTCATCAGCAACCAAACTATGCCCACGACTGATCAGTTCAAGAGCAAGCTCGCTTTTACCAATTGAGCTTTCGCCGGTTATCAGTACCCCGGCACCCAAAACTTCCATCAACACACCGTGGATAACAACGCTGTCGCTGAGGCGGCGTGTGAGGTATTGACCTAGGGTATTGATGACTTTTTGGCAGCGTCGTGGGCTTGTGACGAGGGGCGTGGATGATTGTTCTGCAAGGTCGATGGTTTTCTGGTCTGGCTCAACACCGTCGGCGATTATCACCAGCTGGCAGTGCTGCTGAAATAGTTCTTGTCGAATCGAAGCGCCAAGACGGACCAGGCCCTCGATTTCGGTGCGGCCTATTACTTGGATTCGGTTCGGACTAATAAGGTTCAACAGGCCGAGTAGGTTAGGGCGATGTTCTTGTGCAGATTCTTTTTCAATGGATCGGGTGCCGCCCTCTCGACCCGCTACCCAATTCAGTGATAGCGGTTCCTGAAGCTCTTCAACGAGCTCGTGTGCGGTGAGTGTGGTGGTCAAGCGTAGGCCTTGTAGGTGTTGGTGGTGGAAGTCTGCACAGGCGATTCGGGTCTGACAAGTGTGGCAGCCACATCGGTATTCATTTTCCTACGGGGGATCGTTTTTGTCGATGTCGGTGGCGTTACTTTGCGGTGACGTGTCGGTGCTGCTGTCCCGGCTGATCAGTGTTCGCAAGATTTCTTCGGGGTCTCTGGATTGCCTTATTGCTTCGCGGTTTTCAGGAGAGTGAAAGAAACTAGCGAGGGAGGCGAGTATGTGAAGATGCTGCTCGTTGTGGTCTTCGGGAATAAGTAGGCCGAAAACGATATCGACAGGGATGTCGTCTGGTGCATCGAAAGGCACTGCTTCAGAGAGTGTGAGTAGAGCGCCAATCGGCTCAGAGATAAAGTCAACTCTACCGTGAGGAATGGCGATGCCGTGTCCCATGCCGGTGCAGCCGAGCTTTTCACGAGCAGCTAGTGCATCCATTACGTCCATATCGACTCCCTCGTCATCATCATCGTTGATGTCGAGGGAGTCCTCTATGAGTTGCGCGACGTATTGCAGTGATTTTTTTTTGCTGCTTAACGATGCACCGCACGAGATACGGGATGTATCAAGTAAACTACCAAGAGTACTGTGTGACATTTGCTTGAAGTTTACCTGTGCACGAACGGTATTTTTGAATGTAAGAGCCGGGGTATCTAGATGGGCTCGTCATGTTCAACATTGAGTTTTTCTTTGTCTTTGCGATGATGATCTTTCACTTTTTCTTTGTGTTTGATTAATTGGCGGTCAAGTTTATCAGTAAGCAAGTCAATAGCGGCATACATATCTGCCTCCATAGTTTCTGCAAACAGCTGGGTGCCTTTTACGTTAACAGTTGCTTCAGCTTTTTGTCTTTGCTTTTCCACAGTCAGTATGACATGAACATCGGTTATGTCGTCTGAATGTCTTTCCAGTTTGTCCATTTTCGATGTCACGTGGTGGCGCAGTGAATCGGTGACGTCAAGATGGTGGCCTGTAACTGTTAGGTTCATTAGTAGTCTCTCTCTAGTATTTGATTTTAAAAGACGTGGAAATGACACGTAATCCCGTGTTGGGGTATTGCTTGAAGTGCAGCAGCCGGGACAGCTGCTTGTCGGGTGATGTGGGATAGCCTAAGGGGCGTGATAACACTATCAGCCCCTGATCGGGTGTGATTGAATCTGTTATGTGATTATAAATAGATTGCATGCGCTCTGCGCAATGACCGTTAGGTCAGTCGCTTTCTTTCATTTGATGGAGGTATCGACATAGATTCTCTGTATTTTGCGAC
>JALZUX010000625.1 GCA_023301405.1 Granulosicoccaceae bacterium
TAATTTAACCAACAAAACCATGATCGGTTAAATCAGACAAAGCACATAATTTCTTCCCGTGATGTTATGCAATCGAATTGGTATCATCTGCCACCTACCGATACAGAGCATTGAGCAATGCAAAACCAGAAAATAACCATTAATCCCGCCGACGGAGTTGGCGCCTACGTTTCCAACTTCAACCTCGCAGATACAAAAACCCGAAGTGATATCAAGCCTCTATATGACGCGTTAGGGCAATACGGCGTGCTATTCTTCGAAGATCAAATCATGACGCCCGAGCAACACATAAACGTTGCTGAGCTGTTTGGCGCAATAAACATTAATCGCTTTTTTCCAGTAGTTGACGGCCAAACTAAAATCGCACAAGTGCTAAAAGAGCCCACTCAATCAACAAACATTGGCTCTAACTGGCACACTGATCATTCCTATGATGAAGTTCCCGCAATGGGATCTATACTGGTATCCAAGAAAACACCTAGTCGCGGTGGCGACACAGTCTTCGCTAACATGTTTCTTGCCTACGAACATTTGTCCAATGGCCTAAAGCAAACCCTGTGTCAGCTAAAGGCGATTCACTCAAGCCGACACGTGTTTGGTGAAGCAGCGCAGGACAAACGATTTGGCAATGCACAAGCCGCCACCCAGGATTCAGTTCACCCCGTGGTGATCAGCCACCCTATCAGTGGAAAAAAGGCACTGTATATCAACCCTGAATTCACCATTGGCATTGAAGGCTGGCACGCCAGTGAAAGTAGCGCACTGCTCAACACACTTTATCAACACGCCACCCGGCCAGAGTTCACCCATCGGTTCAAATGGCATTCAGGATCAGTCGCTTTTTGGGATAATCGTGCCACCTGGCACTGCGCATTAAACGACTATCCCACTGAAACACGGCTGATGCATCGCATTACCATTGAAGGTGTCGCATTGAAAGCCGCGACCTACAACTAGCTAAAACTCAGTGCCAGTGCCAATCAGAAGCTTGGTGCTTGACGATTTTTATCCTAAAAGCAGGACTCAGATAAATTATGCGGTGCCCGCCCCAAAGAGCACCAATTGACACAAACCGGTGAACAGAGCATATTTCGTCAACGATAAATAACATTAACCGAATATCTCATGGCCACATTTATCCACAAAATTGATCACTTTGCGATTGGCGCATCCTCGCTGCAAAATGGCATCAACACCCTGAAAGGCAGCCTGGGGGTAGAAGTCCCCAACGGCTCGAAGCACGATGCCATGAGCACACACAATTGCGTTATGCAAACCGGCAATGAAAGCTTTCTGGAACTACTGGCCATTGATCCAGACGCACCCGACCCGGGGCGCGTGCGATGGTTTACCATGGACAACCCAAAAACAATCGCACGGCTTGCTGAACGCCCTAGAGCACTTTGCTGGGTAGTGAGTACCAACAATCTTGATGAAGTCGTCAACACAAGCCCGGTTGACCTGGGCGAAGTCATCACCTTTGTCAGGGGCGAACGCTCGTGGAGACTGACTGTACCCAAGGATGGCCATTTACCGGAAAACGCATTGCTGCCCGCATTCATCGAATGGTCACCCGGTCCACACCCAAGTACCGGGCAGCAAGACTTAGGTGTGCAACTACAACAAGTGCTCCTTACTCACCCGGACCCGCAAGCTCTAACCGCTATGCTCACCTCTCTACAGGTGGACCATCTAGCAATGGTGCAACAAGGCGAGCACCCCGCTCTGTCTTTCGAACTATCAAGCCCGACAGGCACCGTAATTTTAGATTAAAAAAACGGTCGAACGAAAACGGATACCAACAAACAATGATACGACTATTTGCAGTAATCACACTGCTGCTTAACGGGGCAATAACATCAGCGGCTGACTTTCCTGATAAAGCCGGTATCTACTTGCTAGACACCGAACAAACAGAACTTAAGATTGGTGAAATCACATTCACAGATAGTGGCCAGCAGTCTACGGCGATAGCGGTAAATATTGACCATAGTGTTTTTACTGATCATTTTTTATCAATGCGGCCATTCCGGTGCATTGAAAGCTCAACTGAATGGTTCTGTTACCTTGAGTATCCGTACGAACTACGCAGCCTGATCACTGCCGACGACTTAAGCGATCTTGAGTATCAACTATTATTCATACGCAAAAAACCAGCAGAGTTCGGTATCGACGCCTGGAACGGCTTGTACTACAAGCTTGCTTTACAGGCAGACGGCTCAATCACCGGTAGTCTTCTGGAAGGTGATTTAAATTCACTGCAAAGCCCACCCGCCGAAACATACGCAAAGCCAGTTGATCTGTCAGAGTTTATCGAAGCTGATAAAGTTAAGAGATTATTCCCGCAATTGCGAATCTATTAACTGTGATCTACCACTGCTGACTTTCCAGCCATAGAGGCATGCAGTTGCTGCACCTACCATGGCTCACTGCAGTGATGTTGCTACCAAAGAACAGTCACATTTTATAACCCCTCCCAACACACTAGCCCAGCTTATTGTTGGTCCCATGAATGTATCGCATAGAGAATTTTTTCACCATTGATCTTCTTCGATTCAATACTTATTGATATTTGTAAAAATAAAAACCCAATATGGAATTAACAATCAAGGGCAATGACATCGAATGCCGTGAATAATCCTGGTTAGGTTAATAAAAAACACTGCTGTAAAACGTCAAATGGTGCCATCACGGCACCATTTAAATGCACGGTAGCCAAACGGATACCGTGCTAATGTCCTGATCGGCTACAGCCGATCAGGTAACACTCAGTCTTTATTCTGAGCGATCTCTTCGACGAAAAGCAAAACCAAGTCCAGCCAACAACAGCATACCTGGAAGGATGGGATCAACAGGTGCACGACCGTAAGACAAACTACAACCAACTCCACCAGAGACTCCAGTGATAATACCGCCAGTATCAGTCGGCTCGTCTGGTGTTGGTGTTGGTGTTACCCCACCAAACAAACCATCACCATCAGGGTCGGTAAAGCCGTCAACCGTGCCGTCGTTGTCAGCGTCTTCATTACCGGCCGCAACCAAGTCAAAGACTCCGTCATT